>NZ_JBEHGF010000014.1:0-61186 GCF_040225725.1 Corynebacterium sp. KPL4015
GCACGAGTATCCGGCTGGAAACAAGCCATCAACCAAATGGCCGTGGCCTTTCCCGACCGCTTCGACAAATACCTATAGTCCGACCCCACACACAAACAACTTGACACGCTCTACAGCGACCGTTGTATTCAATAAGTACCCACTGCCCCTTAGACCACCTCAGTTCCACGTGGGAGGCTCCGAAGTTTACTTCCAGAGCGTCAAGGAGCGATAAGGTATATTCCACGGCACCGGAATAGTGGTTGTCCTCCGGTCCTACTGTGATAGCTGAATATATGTGGGGAGCTCCAGATTCCTCCGTAAGTCCGTATCGGAAAACTTCGGTCACAATATGACGCCCTTCGGCTGTCACCGTGTTCACAAAATATTGAGGTCCGTCTACGTACTCCTGAAGAACCACGGAGGGTGATTTTTCTCCTAGCAAAGTCGTAGAATTTTGAATGGTAGTAATCGCCTGAAGAGTCTCGGGTTCTGTTTTGCAGAAATAGACATGGTCACTGCCCCCGCTTCCCACAGGCTTGACAACACAATCCTTGACCAGGGACGGGTCTAGATAAAGGCTGTCTTGTGCAGAAGCGGAGGATAGGGTAACAGACCTTGGGGCACGCAGTCCATATTGGTGAGCAACTTCAATCATTCCTTGCTTATGGCGACGGTGCCAGATCTTCTCTCTACCGTTATGCGGTAGTCCTAACTCAGCTGAAACCCACTCAGCTATGGATACTCCTGATTCGCTTCCCGGCACAACAAGGTCAAATTTTTCTTGGCTACATTCCCGGAGTAGGGCCAGGGCCCATGGATCGGAAATGCTCCCGTCTTCGTTAGCTGAGATGGCATACGGCGGGTTAGCAGTAGCAACCTCTACGTCCCTTTTTGGCGCAGGGTTGCCACCAGATCGGCGCCACTTGAAGAATCATCAACTACTAATATTTTCATTTTTCCGTGTTCCCCACATTGCTTGGCTTATGGTTATTGCCACAATGAGCATCAACAAAGTTAACTGAATTGGTTCGACTTGAGAGCCCAATGCCACCTCGGTAGCCATCACCACGGCCGGAAGGGCCGCGATGATCAGTGCCGAGATGAAAGGCGGCGCTAAGGTAATTCCCCACTGCAAGAGCAGGATAGGAAAAGTAATGCACATCACCGATAGCAGGACGATTGACAGGGTAGAGCCTCGAAGCATCTCCGCTTCCACGGAAAAGAAAGCCACGAGACCGCTAATAATCCAAGCTAAGTGAAACCTCACTGCTGCAATCGTGAGAACGCTGTTCCCTTGTTCAGTAGCCCAGCGCGAGGAGTAAAGCACTCCTACCGCAGAAATTCCTGCGCCTACAGCTAGAGCGAAACCCAGATAAGACTGGGGTGAACTGCTTCCCGTTCCTAGGAAGAAAAAACATAGAGCCAGAACCACTACTGCAGTTGTTGACACCAATGAACTGCTGAGCCTTCTGGCCGACCAAGTCATTATTACTGCGACAATAAAAGGGCCGACTCCTGTTTCGATGACACTTGCTGCAGTGGACTGCATCAAAGTAGTGGAAACATAGAATAAGCAGAAAGCGCCCGCAGTAAACAGATTGAGGCTTGCTGCAGTTATCATTTTCATGGGGGGATGCGGTGTTTCCGTAGCTCGGTATTTTCTACGATAAAACGCTAAATAGACCACTGTGGAGATAATCGCCGCGATAAGAAACGCTGAAAACGTAGTAAAAGTAGATAGCTCTGGGTCTACTTGGGCTCCGACTATCGCAGTGCCGATTCCTTGCCATAGGACAGCTAGGGCTACGATAACCGCCCCTACACCTGGTTTATTGGACTGGATCATAAAACCTTACCCTCAAAATCCGTAAAGTTAACTTAATAGGTGCTGTTGCAAAGTTGGGCGGAGAGCAGCGAAGACTCAGTTTCTCATTCCCTGATGGCCGCTGCGTGTGGGCGTTGTTAGGCCATCTCGAAGATGAAGTGCCCCGAGTTTTGTTCCTAGGCATTTGCCTTGATTTCTATTATTCCCTGTTGCGGGGTCTTCTTCCAAAATTCGGTTTCCACCTCGGCTGGGGTTGGTCTGGGCTGGATTAAATAGACCATGTGGTTTGATCGTGTCTTCCGTGACAGCCCCTTGTTGGGCGGGAAGACTGATAATCATGAAGAAGTTTTCAAAACACACTCCTGAGCAGATCGTGGCCAAGCTTGATAAAGCCCGATCCATGAAGGCCTCGGGTAGTACCGTAGCCGAAGTCTGCCGCGACCTCGGTGTTAGCGAGGCAACCTACCGTCGCTGGGTCAAGCAGTACGGCGAGATGTCCCGCAGCGAAGCCTGCCGCTTTAAAGAACTGCAGGAAGAAAACGCCAAGCTTACCCGCCTACTCGGAGAAGCCGAGCTGGAAAAACCGCTACTAAAAGGAGCATGCGGAGGCAAAAATTCTTTCCCCGGCACGCAAATTATGAAGCCATCGATGACGTTGTATCCGTGGGCTATTCGGTGCGCTTTGCCTGTCGCGTGGTCGGGGTCTCTAGAGCGGCATACTACAACGCCCGCACACACCACCAGCAGCCCAGCGTGGATAAGTACGCTGCTCTACGCAGGTGGCTCGTCACTTTCGCTGGTGAGCACCGACGCTGGGGCTATCGCCGCGCTTGGGTGAAAGCCCAGGCCAGCTGGTTTTACCTGTGGCCGTGATGTGGTGTATTACCTGTGGCGCCAGGAGGGTTTGCGGGTCTTGCCTCGCAAAGCTGGTAAGCAACGGTGCTTGCCTGTGCCAACGCCGCGTACGCAGCCAGCGACATGTCCGGGGCACGTGTGGGCACTGGACTTCCAGTTCGATAGCGACTACCAGGGCAAAGCCTTTTAAGATCTGCAACGTGATCGACGAGTTTACCCGTGAGCATGTTGGTTTCGAGGTCGCTCGGTCAATTACTGCTACTGCGGTGATTGACCTGCTGGAGAACGTGAGCTGCTGTGCGTGGCAGGCCTCGGGTGTTACGTATGGATAACGGCCCGGAGTTCATCAGCCGTGAGCTGGCTAGTTGGGCTGCTAAGCAAGACACTGTCGAGGCGTTCATCCCACCGGGAATGCCATGGCATAACGGGTTTGTGGAGTCCTTCCACAACCGGCTACGCGACGAGCTGTGAGAGGACGAGATGTTCGACGACCCCGCCCATGCGTCGCGTTGCCTGCGACTGTGGTCGAAGCGCTATAATACCTATCATCCTCATTCGAGCCTAGGGTTTATCCCGCCGACTGAGTACGCCAACCAATGGCACCACACCCAGGAAGGCACTCAAACCGCCCGGTCTTAAAAACCAGCCCGGCCCACATCGACATGTTTTCCGCCAAGATGCGGTCTTCCACGAGACGGACCACACGATCCTTGGCATCCTGGTCAAATTTTCTCGGCACGTTCCAGATTTTCCCATCTACTCAAACGGAACAAAACCTGGGACACTTCACACAAGCATTTAGAAACTACTGCTCATCGTTAGGTGTACGCCAGTCCATGGGCGCGGTTGGAACGAGTGCCGATAATGCCCTGGCAGAATCATTTAACGCCACCTTAAAGCGGGAAGTACTGCGTGATAGGAAACTCTTTGAAAGTCCAATCAGCTGCCGCCAGGAAATCTTCCGGTGGTGCATGGACTACAACACCCGAAGGCGCCACTCCTGGTGCAATCTTGTAGCTCCTGATGTCTTTGAAGCCGAGACTTCAGCTACACTAACTAAAGCAGCACAGCTACCCCCGACGTGTCCACATTTCGGGGGTCAGGCCCTTATGTCGAATTCGCCCAATCGGGCTGGCAACAAAAAATTAAAGAACGCCCTATGGCAATCGTCTTTTGCATCGATCAGATTCCACGAGCGTTCCCGGCAATTCTATGAACGAAAACGCAAAGAAGGCAAAAGACTCAACGCCGCAGCAACCTAAAGTCAACACACGCCCAACAAGCCCACCCACGAAGTTGACAACCTATATAGGAACATCCTCTCGCTCTAGCCGTTTTCTAGCAGCCCCAGCAGCCGCTCGCGCAGCTCATTTTTCCGCTCCACCACCGCGGAGTCTTCGCTGCCGCTGCGCGGGCGGGGCAAGCCCACTTCGATGTCCTCGATGATGGTGGCCTCTGGCCCCGGCGACATCACCAAGATGCGGTCCGAGAGCAAAACCGCCTCATCCACGTCGTGGGTGACCATGACCACCGTACGGCGGTTTTCTTCCCACACGTTAAGCAACAGCGACTGCAGCTGGCGGCGGGTAAGCGCATCCAATGCGCCGAAGGGCTCATCGAGCAATAAGATATCCGAGCCGATGGCAAAGGCGCGCGCCAAACCGACGCGCTGTTGCATGCCACCGGATAACCGCGATGGGCGCCTATCTGCCGCATGGCCCAGGCTGACCTCATCGAGGAACTCCTGTGCAATCTGGGTGCGCTCCGCCTTTGATAGTTCCGGGCGAGCCGAACGCAGCCCGAATTCGATATTCCCACGCGCCGTCATCCACGGCAGCAGCGCGTGGTTTTGAAATACCACACCGCGGTCTGGGCCTGGGCCGGTCACGGCCTCGCCTCGCGCGCGCACCTCGCCGGTAGAGGGAAATGCCAGGCCCGCGATCATATTCAGCATGGTGGACTTGCCGGAGCCCGATGGCCCCAGCAGGGATACGAATTCGCCCTCCCCAATGGATACTGAGGTATCCCCAATGATCTTGGTTGGGCCGTAGCTTTTGGTAATACCAGCAAATTCGATATGGGCATTAGTCATAGCGCACCACTTTCTGCAGGGAAGCAACGAGGTAATCCAGAGCTAATCCGATGACACCGATCAGCACGATGACCACGACGATGGCGTCAATATCGAGGCGGTTCCACATATTCCAGACAAAGAAACCGACGCCTTGGCCGCCGACGAGCATTTCCGCGGCCACGATGACTAACCAGGCGGTCGATAGCGATTGCCGCATGCCGGTGATAATCCCTGGCAGCGCAGCCGGCCCGACGATGTAGAGGAGCTGTTGCATCCGGTTCGTGCCGAGCGTGGCCGCTAGGTTCTTATACGTGGGGTGAATCCCACGGACCGCCTCGATGGTATTGAGCAGCGTCGGCCACAAGGCAGAGAGGATGATGACGAAGACGGCGGTATTTTCGGCATCGCGAAGCAGCGCCAGGCCTAGTGGCAGCCACGCCAGCGGGGACACGGGGCGCAGGATCTGGACAAAGGGATCCGTCGCGCGGCGGAAGGTAGCCGAGGACCCCAGCCAAAAGCCCAGCGGAATAGCGATCACCATGGCGATGGCAAAGCCGATGAGCACGCGGCGCAGAGAGGCCACCATGTGCCAAAAGATGCCCACCGAGGCCGACCCATCCCGGTAGAAGGGATCAGAAAGGATCTCTACGGCCCTATCCCAGGTGCGCGCAGGAGTGGGGGCGATATCGGAAAGCCAGCCCGCGGCCGCGACCGCCTGCCAGATGGCGATGAAGGCAATGAAAAGCGCAACACCCAGGCCCATTGCCTTCCACGGGCTCTCCCGCCGCTTCTTCCGGCTGGCGGTGCGGCCCGAATGGGGCGCTGCTGAGTGGGTGTCAGTGGAGTGCGCTGTGCTGGTGCGAGCGCTCTGATTTTTCAGTGTCGTCATAAGCGTGGGAGTCCTTAACGCTGGTATCCGGCAGTGGGGTGCAGGGGATCGAAGGTATGGCCGTTGATCTCCACTGGGTCCGTAGTGAGATCGGCCTCGCGCGGCAAAACGGATTTCGTGACATCTAGCAGCGCTTGGTCATCCAGCGGCATTGCCTTTCCGCCCAGGTCCCAGCGGGCCATTTGGGCGGCCATCCACGTAATTGCGGTGGCAGAGGTGCTGCCGCCGAACTTAATCATCTGTGGATCCACCAGGTCCTTGCCGTCCCAGGTGGTGTAATTTCCGGCCAGCGCCCGCGAGATTAGCTCTTCTTTCTGGTTCAGGTACTTCTCCTTGGCCAGCATGGAGGCCGATTCATGGACGTGGTGCGGGCTATCGACGTACTGCGCACCTTCGTGCAGCGCCGCGACCACGCGGTCGCGCACGTCTCGGTCCACTTCCTTGGCCACGGCAACCGAGCAGCACGGGTGGTTTTCCCACATCTGGCGGGTGGGAACAAAGGCGCGGCCCGAGCCGGTAGTCAGGGCGCGCTGGTTGAAGGGCTCTGGGCCAATAAACCCGTCGATGGTGCCTACCGAAAGTTGTGCCACCATATCGGCCGGGCGCAAGAGGCGCAGTTCCACATCAGAGACCGGATCCACCCCGCCGGCCACGAGGTAATCGCGCAGCAAGAGCGCATGCACCGAATACTCAAAGGGGATGCCTAGCACCATGCCCTTTAGATCCTCAGGCCGCGACACGGTATCCAGGTGGGAGGTGGACAAGGTCAGTGCCTGCCCGTTGGTGTTTTGCGTAAAGGCCAATTCGGTGGGCCGGGAGGCATTGGTAGCCCCGGCATCGATGGCCAGCGGCATGGGCGAGAGCATGTGCGCCACGTCTAAGGCGCCGGTGGCATAGGCGGTCCAGAGATCCGCCCACCCCGCGAATTTGCGCAGCTCAACGTTGAGCCCCTGCTTTGCGAAGGCACCCAAGCCATCGGCTGCAACCAACGGTGACGCGCACGCGATGGGCACGAATCCGATGGTGAGGGTTTCCCCGCCCTGCCCAGATTTTCCGGACTGGGCGTTGCTTTCCTGCCGCGGCGAGGAGCATGCAGATAGCATCTGCGAGCCTACTGCTACCCCACCCATTGCCACTGCACTGCGCAGTATCTGCCGTCGCGACAGGTTTCGGTTGTGCACCATATGTTCTTTCTCAACTAGACCAAGTGGTTTGTTCAGAATGAACCTAGGCTAGGTACACTATGGTGTCAATTTCTAAATTCACAAGCCAGGAAATGCGGTGTCCTTATTTTTATTCATCACAGACCTGCCTTTCTCTACAAAATAGACCTCTCGTTCTAGATTTATATTTACCTTCGAGCTACCATGGCGCCATCAGTAAATAATCGTCTGATACAAGGAGCAATTTAATGTCTGATCTCACCCCGAACCACAAAGAAGGCGACGCTCTCGAGCCCATTGACGGCGAGAAGCTCAACGACCTAGCGCAGAAGAACATCGACAACCCTGAGGGCGCTAAGAAGCACGTCCGCTCCCACACTGAGGCAGACGGTCTCTTCCGCAATAACACCACCGTGCGCGGCCACACCATTAAGGTGGGCGAGCCTTTGCCGCTGCTTGGCGATGACTCCGCACCCAACCCCACCGAGGTCGCTCAGGCTGGTCTTGGTGCCTGCATCAACGTTGGCATCCAGGCCATCGCCCAGCACCGTGGCGTTACCCTGACCAAGCTGGAGCTCGACATCGTCGGCGACATCGACCTCTCCCCAACCTGGGGCGTTGGTGACTTGGGCGAGGACAAGCGCCCAGGAGTTTCCGACGTCAACGTTAAGGTCGACATCGACGGCGACGCCGACAAGGAAACCCTGCAGAAGATCGTGGACGACGCCATCAAGTGGTCCCCGGTTGTTAATACCTACACCCGCCCAGCCAACCTCACTCACGAGTTGGTCTAAGGTTTAGATAGATAAAAGCGCCTGGCAATTGCCAGGCGCTTTTATGCTTTAGGAGCAACTACAGGAATTGCCACGATTCCCGCAGGCGCTCGAACCACCAGTCGCGGCGGTTGGCCGACGCGGCTAGGTCGGACAGGCGGTCCGGTTCTGGGGCGAGGATTTCGGCGCGCAGGTGGCCGTCGTGTAGCTGGCGGGGCGCGGTGACGTCTTCTTCGAAGAGGCTTCCCGTGGCCAGGCCCGCTGCGGCCGGGGTGACGTCGATGTCCTCGTCGTCATAGATTTGTGGCAACGCCGCCACCGCCGCTAGGCCCATATTGATGCCGATGGAGGTATCCAGCGCCGAGGCCACCGTAATATCCATATGCCGTTCGCGCAGGTGCTGTGCCACGTCGAGGACGCGGCGCACCCCGCCCAGCGGCGCGGGTTTCACCACCGCTACATCTGCCGCCTGCAGATCCGCCACGCGGTACGGATCCTCAACCTTGCGAATGGATTCATCCGCGGCCACGCGCACAAAAAGCCCATTGCGCATGAGCTGCCTGCGCACCTCCACCAATTCTTCCGCGCTCGCGCAGGGTTGTTCCATATAGTCCAGCGGCATGAGCGCTTGGGCGGCTTCTACTGCCTCGGCCACGCTCCAGCCGCCATTGGCGTCCACGCGCAGCACAGGAATAACGCCGCGGGCGCTGACGTGATCGCGGACGGCGTGGACGCGCGCGATGTCATCGGCAAGCGTCTGGCCTTTCTCCGCCACCTTGATCTTGAACGTCCGGCAGCCGGGATAGCGATCCACAATCGCCGGAACCTCGCTAGCGGGAACGGCGGGAATGGTGGCGTTGACCTCTACCCACTCTCGGACAGGCTCCGGAAAGCCCTCGTAGGCCGCCTCCAACCCGGCGCGCAGCCACGCGGCCGACTCCGCAGGCCCGTATTCCAGGAACGGCGCAAATTCACCCCAACCGGCAGGCCCTTCAATCAGCAACGCCTCCCGCGTGGTGATGCCGCGAAACTTCACGGCCAGCGGGAGGGAGACTACGTGGGCGCGGTCGAGCACGTCATCGATGTTCATAGGTTCATACTATCAGCCGTACTTATCAATACCTAAGTAAGAACACTCCAGCACACACCGTCCATTGTATTCAATTTATACTAACCCCAAAAGAGGGAAATTTTTCATCGCATCAACAAGTCCAATAAATAATCGGATAGAATGTACCTCGAGAATTGAACCTCAGTAAGCGTCGGCCCGTTTCCGGCGTTGAAGAATGCTCCAGCCGAACCTTCGGGTTCGGCTTTTCTTGTATCTGAAAGGCTTATCCTTATGTCTCTCCTATACCGCGTCGGTATCGATGTCGGCACCTACTCATTGGGGTGCACTGCCATCGAAGTCGATGACAATGACCAGCCGGTTAGCATCCTGAGCTCCGTTTCGCTCATTCACGACTCTGGGCTAGATCCAGATCAACAGAAAAGGGCAGTAACTCGACTCGCTTCTTCTGGTGTAGCTCGTCGAACGCGCCGCCTTTATCGCCGTCGACGGCGCCGCATGGTAAAGCTAGAAAATTTTCTCACTGCACAAGGGTGGGAGACACTCCCCTTCGAGCGCTATTCCGATCCTTATCTTCCTTGGCATGCACGCGTAGCCCTTGTCAATGGTTATATCTCTGACGATACTCAGCGAGGACAATACCTTTCTATCGCTTTTCGTCACATTGCCAATCACCGTGGCTGGCGCAATCCATATTGGAAGGTGTCGAGCCTTTACTCGCCCGACAAGCCAAGCGATGCATTTGAACAAATACGCAAAGAACTGGAAGCTTCCACTGGGCGTCAGATTCCTGAGACCGCTACCGTCGGTCAGCTAATTTCTTTTGCTCAATTTGGCAAAGATAGATTGCGCGGTGGTGGTAAGCAAAAAGATAAGAAGAAACCACAAGAACAGGTTAACCAAGCAGTAATTTCTGCCAGGCTGCACCAAATCGACCACGCCCGTGAAATCAATGAGATCTGTCGCGTCCAAAAGATTGATGACACGCTACGAAAGCAGATTTTGGATCTTGTTTTCGCTGCGGAATCTCCCAAAGGCGCACAGAAAGGACGCGTAGGCAAAGATCCACTGCAACCAAAGCTATTCCGCGCCCTCAAAGCTTCAGATGCTTTTCAGCAATACCGAATTGCGGCTCTGACTGGAAATCTCCGAATTTACCGTAACGGCGTCACAGTTCCTCTCGACCGGGACGAAAAGCTCATCGTCTTTAATTACCTAGTCAACCTCCCAAAGAAAGAGGAGCCGTCCTGGCTAAAGATCGCCGAGATCTTAAATATTGAGCGAGGCCAACTACGCGGCACCGCCACAATGACGGATGATGGCGAACGCGCCGGCGCTACGCCTCCAGTACATGACACCAATAGAACTATCCTGGATTCCAAGGTTAAATCCCTTGCCCACTGGTGGGAAAACGCCTCAGATGACGAACGCGCGGCTATGCTTAAATCGCTGTCAAACTCAGAGGTGGAGGACTTCGACTCCCCTGCAGGAGCACAGGTACAAGCCTTCTTTACAAATTTGGATGAGACCGAACAAGAAAAACTAGATTCTCTTCACCTTCCCATGGGACGGGCCGCATACAGCGAAGACACATTAATGCGCCTGACCAACCGTATGCTCGACGAAAACCTAGACCTTTATGAAGCACGTCTGGCTGAATTTGGTATCCCCAAGGATTGGACTCCTCCTGCTCCTCGGATTGGCGAACCCGTTGGCAACCCTGCCGTAGATCGTGTCCTCAAGGGGGTAGCACGATGGTTAGAAGCTGCCGCAGACGAATGGGGAGCTCCCAAATCAGTAGTAATTGAACACGTTCGCGATGGGTTCGTCAGCAAATCCAAAGCAATCGAAATTGACCGCGCAAATAACAATCGTCATAAACGAAGCCGAGAGCTCTTTCAGAAAATGCAAGAAAACCTCGGTATCGAAGGAAAGGTACGCTCTTCTGATTTGTGGCGTTACCAGTCCGTACAAAGGCAAAATTGTCAATGCGCTTATTGCGGTTCTCCCATTACCTATACGACCTGCGAGATGGACCATATCGTCCCACGCGCAGGCGAGGGTTCCACCAATACGAGAGATAACTTGGTTGCAACTTGCCACCGCTGCAACCTTGCGAAGAAGAACATCCCCTTTGCGGTGTGGGCCGAAAAGTCGACTATCCCAGGCGTAAGTGTCAAAGAAGCGTTAGATAGAACACGGCACTGGTCAGAGGACTCCGGAATGTCCAAAAAGGACTTCCAGAAGTTTCGCAAAAGCGTATGCGAAAGACTCAATCGCACGGTTGTCGATGAGCCCCTAGATGCCCGTTCCATGGAATCAGTAGCGTGGATGGCAAATGAACTACGCGGCCGAGTGGCGCAACGCTTCCAAGAGGAAAATGCGACGGTCAATGTCTATCGCGGCGCTCTTACTGCTGAAGCTCGCAGAGCCGCCGGTATCACGGACAAGCTGCGGTTTATTGATGGAACCGGAAAATCCCGTCTTGACCGCCGCCACCACGCAGTTGATGCGGCAGTTGTCGCATTCATTCACAACTATGTAGCAGAGACACTGGCGATTCGCTCCAATAAAAAGCGTGAAGCTCAGCTGCTACAAGGCACTTCGCAATGGAAAGAGTTCACTGGCTCCGATGATAAGCACCGTGCGGTGTGGAATGCTTGGATTCCCAAAATGCAGAAGCTGGCTGTTCTATTGCAGATTGCTCTGGATGAAGACCGTATCGTCGTTACCTCTAATTTGCGCTTGCGCCTAGGAAACGGCCGCGCGCACGAAGACACCATTAGCGAGTTAAAGACCATTCGGGTTGGTGACGCCATATCCGTTACTGATATCGACCGAGCTTCTAGCGAAGCCCTATGGTGCGCCCTTACCCGCGAACCGGACTTCGATGAAAAGGACGGACTACCTGAGAATCCCAACCGCCGGATTCGCGTCCATGGGACATGGTACGACGCAGAAGATGAAATCGAAGTATTCCCAGTAGGTGCGGGAGCTATCAAAGTACGAGGCGGGTACGCCAAACTCAGCCGGTTCCACCATGCGCGCGTTTATAAAATCCCCGGGAAAAAGGCACCTATCTACTGCATGCTTCGTGTCTACAACACCGATCTCGTGCAGCACCGCCACGAAGATCTGTTTTCTGTGGAGCTCAAACCACAAACCATGTCTGTCCGCCAAGCAGAACCAAAGCTGCGAAAGGCACTAGCAGAAAACACAGCGGAGTATCTTGGTTGGTTGGTCACTGATGACGAGCTAATAATTGATACATCCACCTTCCGCACTGGCCTTATCGAGGAAATGCAAAGCGAATTCAGCCTAGTCCGTCGTTGGAGATTGGACGGGTTTGATTCACCTTCATTGCTAACTCTTCGTCCACTGCATATGAGCGCCGAAGGATTGCCCGACGATTGTGCACTAGGATCTAGGAAAATTATTGATACCAAGGGATGGCGTGTATCTATCAACAAAGTCTTTAATGCGGGCAATACGACAGTTGTCAGGCGTGATGCGTTGGGTAGAGCCAGACTGACTAGCAATGCACACTTGCCAATTTCTTGGAAGGAAGAGTAAGAAAATGAATGCTGGATGGCGGGTAATAGACTGTCTGAGTCTCCACGGTTCACTTCGCTATTCTCGAGGTCAACTCGTCATCGGCAAAGACGATTCCGCCGAGGTCGCAATACCACTATCCCAAATTGCAGTGGTTCTGGTTGGCACCAAGAGTTCAATTAGCGGAGCTGTACTTCAAAAGTTCGGAGACTATGACATTGCATTGATCGTCTGCGATTGGCGAGGCGTTCCAGTCTCCGGTGCCTATCCATGGAATCCGCACTCAAGGTTGGGAGCACGACAACAAGCTCAGGCTCAACTTTCTTTACCTAAGAAAAAGCAAGCCTGGACACGAATAGTCGCCGCCAAAATCCACGGTCAGGCATCTGTGTTGGAGGCTTTAGGCAAAACGGGAGCAAACGACTTAGTCAAGCTTTCGCGAACAGTAAAGTCCGGGGATCCCGAGAACCGGGAGGCCCAAGCTGCACGAAAGTATTGGTCTTATCTTTCTCATGACCAAGCATTTTCCCGTTTACCTGGTGCTGGCGATCCTGGATGGAATTCCGCGCTAGATTATGGCTACACGCTCTTGCGTGGATACGGAATTCGTGCCATCGTCGGCGCCGGGTTGTCTGGAACGCTCGGAGTATTTCACCACGGTCGCGGAAATAACTGGGCACTCGTCGACGATCTCATGGAGCCATTCAGGCCCATGGTGGATCAGATCGTATTCACGAAAATTAATTATGGCGAGGAATTAGAGTCTACCCAAAAGACAACTATTTCCAACGCCCTTACTTGTGTGTTTGAAGCTGGTGGCAAATCCCTCAGCACGGTTTTTAATGAATTTGGCCAACACTACGGTCTCTACGTCGAGGGAGCCGTTCGCGATTTAAGTGTGCCCCGATGGGAAGGGGTCCTCGATGCCAGCGAAGGATAGCGAACCAATGTGGTGTGTGGTGATGTTCGATCTACCTGTTAAAACTAAGAAGCAGACTAGTGAGGCGAACAAATTCCGAAATCAACTCTTGGATCTCGGTTTTTGCAGATCTCAATTGAGCGTTTACGTCCAATACTTCCCTTTATCTTCTCGAATCGCTTCTACCGTTAAACAGATCAAAGCCCATCTTCCGGAAGGTGGTGACATCAGGATCATTTCAATCACTGATAACCAGTGGGCAAAAGCCATCAGGTTTTCTAAGGCGGAGACCGCTGAAGTGGAAGATAAACCATCTCAGCTGGTAATTTTTTAAGACAGGATCACCAATAAACCCCAGTTAAACGGCCCATTTTGGGCCGCACTGAAGTCTATCAGGGGTAATGAGAACTGAACCCCAGCCAAAGAAATCTATTAAGCAGTGGATAAAAACATCTTTCATCCTTAGAAACCATTGACCCCAGTTCCCTGCCCCGGCTACTTTGGTTCCTACCTACCCTGAAGGAGGAACCATGTTACTGGCAGAGGCATTAGCAGAGCGCGCGCAGGCGCAGGAACGGCTCACTGAGCTGCGCGAGCGCCTGCTCTCCGTCGTGCGCGTGCAGGAGGGCGATACCCCGGACGAGGATCCGGCCGAGCTTTTGCGCGAGTTGGAGAGCATTACCGGGCGCATCGATAAGCTCGTGCAGGCCATCAATGCCACGAACGTGGCCACCGATTTTGATGGCGAGAGGAACTTGATGCAGGCACTTGCGCTTCGCGATGGCCTCGTGCGCACCCGCCGCATCTACCACGACCTCGCCCAGGCCGCGGGCGCGCGCCAGGACCGCTACTCCCGCGCGGAGATTAAGTTCGTGGCCACGCTTCCGGTAGCAGAGCTGCGCAAGCGGGTCGATGACCTGTCCAAGCAGTACCGGGAGCTTGATACCCGCATCCAGCAGTTGAACTGGAATACGGAACTGATAACTCCATAGCGAAGCTTTAGTCATGCCACGCCGCGCGCGTGGCGGTAGCCTTTGCGCACTTGCAGCGAGTATGCCCCCGCCTTCGAGGGGAAATTCGAGGACATCTAGGCACCCTTTGGCGTTAAAGGGTTGAGGAAGTTCGAGTCTTCCCACCGTATTGATGACCGCGCCGGCATAGGGTACACGGGTACATTGCGGGAAACCCTCGCAGTTATTGAGTATCGATTATTACCAGCATGCTGGGCAGTGCGTAGAGGTGAGGGTTGGGAATGGGGACTAAACTTTTTCGCGCCCACTATGCTGGGCGCTATGAGCGAGCAGAAGAAATACAGCACCGAAAATCCATTCCGCGAGGAATTGTGGCGCCCAGTTGAGGGCTTTGGGGATCTCACGGACGTCACCTACCACCGTCTGGCGGCGGACGGTCGGAAGAATGGGATTGTGCGCATCGCCATCGACAGGCCGGAGGTGCGCAATGCTTTCCGGCCGCACACCGTGGATGAGCTGTATCGCACTTTGGATCACGCCCGCCGCACCCCGGATGTGGGCACGATCTTGCTTACCGGCAATGGGCCCTCGCAAAAAGATGGCGGCTGGGCGTTTTGTTCCGGCGGTGACCAGCGCATTCGTGGGCGCTCAGGGTATCGCTATGCCACCGAGCACGTCCACGACGATGCCACGGCGGATGAATCCAGCGTCGATGAGGCCCGCGCCAAGGTCGAAGGCGGCCGCCTACACATCCTGGAGGTCCAGCGCCTTATCCGCACCATGCCCAAGGTGGTTATCGCCGTGGTCAATGGGTGGGCCGCCGGCGGCGGGCACTCGCTGCACGTGGTCTGCGATATGACCGTGGCCTCCCGCCAGGAGGCGCGCTTTAAGCAGACGGACGCGGACGTTGGATCCTTCGATGCGGGCTATGGCTCGGCCTACCTAGCCAAGATGGTGGGCCAGAAATTCGCCCGCGAGATCTTCTTTTTGGGCCGCACTTACGATGCCCAGCGCATGTATGAGATGGGCGCGGTCAATGAGGTCGCGGACCACGGCGAGCTCGAGGATGCCGCCATCCGCATGGGCCAGGAAATCAATATGAAGTCCCCCACCGCCCAGCGCATGCTGAAATTCGCGTTCAACCTCACCGATGATGGCCTGATGGGCCAGCAGGTCTTCGCCGGAGAGGCCACCCGCTTGGCCTATATGACCGATGAGGCCGTCGAGGGCAAGCAGTCCTTCCTGGACAAGCGCGAGCCCAACTGGGACGAGTTCCCGTACTACTATTAAGGAGTGCCCCGCACCGTGCTCATCGCATTTTGTATCCTGCTCGCGGTCCTCGCCGTCGCGGGCGTGCTCGGCTCCCGCGTGTGGATGCTGCGCCGCATTAAGGAGGCCGAGGCCAATAACGAACGTCCCTTTGATCAGGAGGACACCTACCGCTGATCCCTGTATCGACTCACCCCGGCCGCAACCGGGGTTTGTCCCGCCGTGGCCTTAAGATCTAGTGCCGTGACTATCCTCGCCCCCTTGCCCGTCGATCCGCATGACCCCGCGGCCATCCTGCCGGACCTCGAATCCGCCATTGTCGGCAGGTCCTGCTTTTTGCCGCTGCCGCTTGCCGATGCCACCCGCGCCACCCTCCTGCGCAATTCCCAGCGCGCCGGCGAGCCCATCGCAGAGGACATCGCGCTCGTGGTCTCCACTTCAGGGTCCACCGGCACCCCAAAGGGCGCGCAATTAACGCCAGCCAACCTGGTGGCCAGCGCCGATGCCACCCACCAGGTCCTCGGTGGCCCTGGGCAATGGCTCTTGGCGATGCCCGCCCACCACATCGCCGGCATCCAGGTCCTCGTCCGTTCCCTGGTGGCCGGGGTGGATCCGCTCTGCCTCGATCTCAGCGAAGGCTTTGATATCTCAGCCTTCGCCCGCGCCGCCGCGGAGCTCTCCCGCACCGGCGACCGCACCTACACCGCGCTCACCCCGCTGCAGCTGGCCAAAGCCATGGATGTGCCGGAGGGCATCGATGCGCTCCAGAGTTTCGATGCCATCTTGGTGGGCGGTGCCGCCATCCACCCGCGCCTGCACGCCGCGGCCGCGGATCAGGGCATCACTATCACCACCACCTACGGTTCCTCCGAGACCGCCGGCGGCTGCGTCTACGATGGCCGCCCACTGCCCGGTACGACGGCCCGCGTCCAGGACGGCCGCATCTTACTCGGCGGGCCCACCATCGCGCAGGGCTACCGCAATGCCCCAAGCCACGAGGCGTTTCCCGGAAACGGGTGGTTCGCCACTTCCGATGCCGGCGTCATCGAAGATGGCATCCTCACCGTCACCGGGCGCCTCGATAATGTCATCGACTCCGGCGGGTTGAAGCTGCACCCAGAGGTCTTGGAACGCGAAATCCTCCGGGTGCCCGGTGTTGCCGAGGCGTGCGTCGTCGGTATCCCGCACCCGCGGCTGGGCCAAGCCATCGTGGCCGCCTATACCGGTAATGCCGAGCTTGGCGATATCTTCGAGGCCCTCGAAGACGCCGAACTTCCCCGTTGGCAGCTGCCTAAAGATTTAAAGCACCTTGCGGAATTTCCCACCACCGGCCCCGGCAAGGTAGACCGCCAGGCCGTCGCCGCAGTCTTTAACGCCTAGCCCCCACCGCAGGCCCCAGCTTCCTGATTGCTTTACGCCCACTACGCAGTGGCACAATGGTGGCTATGACTTCATCAGCCGGTAATTATTCCGCGACCGCCAAGGATTGGATCAATGGTGCTCGCCCACATACGTGGGCCAACGCCTTCGCACCCGTTATCGCAGGTACGGGCGCGGCCTTCGGTATTAGCGGCGGGCATATCGGCCGCGCGGTGTTCGCGTTCATCGTGGCGTGGGCGCTTATTATCGGCGTGAACTATGCCAACGACTATTCCGATGGCATCCGCGGTACCGATGATGACCGCACCGGCCCGCAGCGGCTGACCGGCAGCGGGCTTGCGCAGCCGCGCCACGTGAAATACGCCGCCTTTGGCTGCTTCGCCGTCGCCGGCCTGGCCGGAATCATCCTATCCCTGGCCGCTGGTGCCTGGTGGCTCATCCTCATCGGCGCGCTGTGCATCGCCGGTGCGTGGTTTTATACCGGCGGTAAGAACCCCTACGGCTACCGCGGTTTGGGCGAGGTCGCCGTCTTTGTCTTCTTCGGACTCGTCGCCGTGCTCGGCACCGAATTTACCCAAGCCGGCCGCATTTCCTGGACGGGCCTAGCCCTGGCCATCGGCATCGGCGCCATGAGCTCCGGGGTGAACCTGGTCAATAATATCCGCGATATTCCCTCCGATGCCGAGGCCGGCAAGATCACCCTCGCGGTACGGCTGGGCAATAAGAACGCCCGCCTGCTTTTTACGGGCCTACTGCTCTTGCCCTTCGTACTTACCATCGCGGTTGCCTTCGGCAGCTGGCTCGCGCTGGCTGGCCTGGTCTACTTCCCGTTTGCACTCCGCGCGGTGCGCACGGTCAATCGCGGCGCCACCGGACATCAGCTCATCCCCGTGCTGGGGCTGACCGGGCGCGCCATGCTCATCTGGGCAGTGATCGAGGCCATCGCCGTCGCCCTCATCTAGTCCAGGGCTAGGCTTTGCGCGCCTAGGCCTCCGCGCGGCCTTCCAATTCGGCCTGTACCCAGCGCTTGTGCGCCTTGCGTTGCGCGGAGTACTCCGCCAGCGTCTGCGTGGCCTCGATGCGCCAGTTTTTAAATATCAGCATCGATAGCGGCAGGGCCACAAAGAGCGCTAGGAGCGCTGCCACGAGTACGGGAATGGGGAAACCAATCCCTACCGCCAGCAGCTCGATGACCGCGGTGAGCGCGAGAAAAAGCACCACGCGCGCGAGCCCGTATTTCCATAGCGCCTTGCGCGAACGACGGCGCAGTTCGGGGTCTGGTTTCGGTGGCTCAGGGTTGTGCGTCATGGGGGTCGATTGTACGCCGTACAGGTAGAATAATCCGCATGGGTCGACTAATCCTCCTACTGCTTTTTGTCCTCGCCGCTTACCTGGTGTGGAAGGCCTTTGGGCCATCGTCCTGGAAGTCCCGCCAGGTTGAAGAACAACCGCGTTCCATCAAGGGCCCCGATGATGACGAGGAATTCCTGTGGAACCTGGAAAAGGAGCGCTTCAAGCAGCGCCGCAAGCAGGAGGCCGAGGAAGAAAAACGCCGCCAGCGCCGCACTCGCGACGCCGACGGCAACAATGGTTCAAAGGGCCCGAACGACAACCAGGATTAATCCTTTGGCACGAACCGCATCTCAAGTCCCAGCGCTTCTGCCACGGCGGTAACCTTCTCCCACCGCACGCCTGCCCCACCGTGCTCGATGGTGTGGAGGGTGGAGCGGGAGACCTGGGCGGCATCGGCAAGCTGCTGCTGGACGATGCCCAACTCACGCCTCCGCTGCGCAATCTGCGCGCCCAAGCCCAAGATGAGCTCGTTATCGCCGGCCGGCTTTCCCTGTTTATTGCGCGGGCTATGGTTGGTGGCCATTTAGTTCAGCCCCGCATAGGAGTGCAGGCCGGAGACCACCATATTGATGAAGAAGAGGTTGAATACCATCGCCGCCATGGCCAAAACGTTGATCCACGGCGCCGCCTTGCGGAAGGCCGGGGTCGCGCGCGCGTGCAGGTAGGCCGCATAGAGAATCCAGGTGGCAAAGGACATGGTTTCCTTCGGGTCCCAGCCCCAGAAGCGACCCCACGCGGATTCGGCCCAGATGGCGCCCAAGATGATGCCGAGGCCCAAGGTGGGCAGGGTGATAACGGCCAAGCGGTACGCCAAACGGTCAATCTTGGCCGCAGATGGCAGCGGATAAGCCAGAGCACCAAAGATGCCGCGCTCCGCGTTCTTTGGCTGCCACTGGCGCAACAGGGTCAATAGCGAGATGATGCCGGAAATGATGCCGATGGACGCGCCCAAGGACACCACCGTGACGTGGATGGGCAGCCAGTGCGATTGCAGGGCCGGCACCACCGGTGCAGACTCCGCATAGAGCTTGGTGGAGCCGTAAAACATCAGCGCCAGTACCGGGGTAAGGATCCACGGCCAGACCGTGCGCCATTCCTTGCGCTGCATGGCGATATTGCCCACCAGCAGCACGCCAAAGCTCACCATCAACACGTACTCGTAGAGGTTGCCAAATGGGAAACGGCCCGTCGCCAGACCGCGTAGCACGATGGCAGCGGCATGCAGGGCAATGCCAACCCACATCAGCGAGCTGGTCATGCCGCCGAGCTTATCCAGCTTGCGTTCCTTTTCCGCGACTTTTTCCTCGCTCATAGTTGCTGCCGCGGAGGCTGCCTCAGCTTCGTAATCGGTGCTGGCATCCGTTGCGCCCGTGCCGGTTGCAGCGTCAGAGCCGGTAGCGGTGCCAGCCTCGGCCCCTGCGCCGACCAATACCTTGGACGCCTCCGAGCGGCCCACGCGGCGCGCCTCGATGAGGCTGCGTATGCGGCCGTAGTACAACAGCGACATCAATAGCGCGACGCAGTACACCACGAATGCGGTCTGCACCGCGAGATCCGAGAAGTTCGACAGATTCTGATCAATCTGCAAGGGAGTCCACCTAGCCTTCACACGTGCGGGATAATGCTGATTACCTTACTCATGCACACAGCGGGATCCAACTATAGTTGGATCAATCATCAGTATAGAGTTTGTCTTCTTCCACCTCATCTGGATCCGGAAGCTCCAAGAGCGCGCGGTGCAGCTCGTGGAATTCCTCAGACCAGCCGGCGCGGTCGGTGCGGGCGAGACCACCCATCTCGAGGGTGGTGCCGCCGGCAGACTCCGGCTGCAGGCGAATATAGACGCGGCGGCGCTTAATCATCAGCGAGGCCACGAGGGATACCAACATGACCAGCGCGGATGCCAGCACCCAATTCTGGAATGGGTCATAGGAGACCTGGTAATTGGCAAATTCATTGGCACCGTCAAAGGTGATCTTGGTGCCATCATCAAGCGTGACGTCATCGCCTTGGCTCAGGTTCACGCGGTCGATCTTCTGCAGCTGCCCCGAGTGCACGAGGTTTGAATCCAGCGAGAAGAGCGACTGCGGCGTACCGGTATCGAGGCCGGCATCACCGCGGTAGATATCGACCGCCAACGCCGGATCATTCAGGCCCGGGTGGGAGGACTGCAAAAGCTTGCCGTTCTCACCGCTCCACTCGGCCGTCGGGGCGAAAAGCCCCTGGATGGCCAGCTGGTTCTGGCGGCGCTCGAAAAGGTCCGGGTACATGCCTGCCGGCGGGTCAAAGCGCAGCACGCCCGAAGATAGGAAGAAGGTCGTGTCAGTGGGCTGGAATTGGATGGTCTGCGTGCGCTTTTCACCATCCGGCCACTCCACCGTCACCGTCGGTGCATAGCCGTGGCCCTGCAGGTAGACGCGGTTTTGCGCCAAGCGCAGCGGGTGGTTGACCTTGAGCTCATAGTCCTTCCATTCGGAAGAGTCCTTATAAATATCGTCACCCTCCGCGTAGGAGACGTTGGAGGTAAACATCTCCGCCTGGCCATTGGGCAGGTACTTCGCGGTGAAGTCGTGCGCGGTCATGCAGAAGGGGTGGAGCCCAGTGCCATCGAAAAGCGGCCCTGCCCGGAAGGAGTCAAAGTTCGAGGTGGAGGTATTACAAAACTCCGTGGACTGCTCCAGCGAGGTATTGCCGCCCTGCGAGCCGGACTCCGTCACCACGATGACCTGGCCCTCGTAGTTGACCAGGCGGCCGGCGGCCACGGTGACCAGGATCGCTACCAGCGCGACGTGGAAAATGAGGTTGGCCAGCTCGCGGCCGTAGCCGCGCTCGGCGGAAAAGGCGTGCACCCCGGCGCGATCCTTATCCGGGCTGTATTCGGCCACGCGCCATTTTTTCAGGCGCTTGTGGATCTCCGCGCTGAGTTCTTCCTCGCTCTTTTCCGAATGCCCCTCGGCGCTCAGCGGCAGGCGGTGCAGGTACTTCGGCGCGCGCGTGGGCTGCGTGCGCCACGCCTTGTAGTGATCGATGGAGCGCGGAATGATGCAGCCAATGAGCGAGACCGCCAAAAGCAGGAAGATGGCTTGGAACCAGATGGAGGAAAAGACATCAAAAAGCTGCAGCTTATCGTAGATTTCCGCTACGGTGCCATTGGATTCGATGAACTCCTGCACGTTCTGCTCGTTCAGGTCGCGCTGCGGCAAGAGGGAGCCGGGGATGGCGGCGAGCGCCAGCAGGAAAAGCAGGGCCAGCGCGGTGCGCATGCTGGTAAGCCAGCGCCAGGCTTTGCGGATATATTTCACGTTTCTCCTAAATGAGGGTTGCGCCGTAGTCCACGGTCCATTTCTGGATATAGGAAATAAACTCGCCCCACAGGCCGGTAACCAGAGCAAGGCCCACGAGGATCATCGCCACGCCGCCAATGATCTGAATGGTGCGCGAATGCTTGCGGGCCCACGAAATGGTGCGCATCGCCCGCGCGGACCCCAGCGCCACCAGCAGGAACGGCAGTCCAAGGCCCAGGCAATACCCCACGATGAGCAGGGCGCCGCGGGCGGCGGTCATGCCTTCGGTGCCGGCGGAAATGGACACAATCGCTGCCAGCGTGGGGCCCAGGCACGGCGTCCACCCCAGCGCGAAAACACCGCCCAAAAGCGGCGCGCCCAGCCACGTAGTCCAGCGCTTTGGCGCCAGGCGGGTGTCTTTCTGCAGCGCTGGAATAGCCCCCAGGAAGACCACGCCCATCAAGATGGTGACGCCACCGCCCACGCGCATCAGCGTATCGGCGTTGAGCGTGAGCGCGGAAATCGCGCCAAAGACCGAGACCGTCGCCAGTACAAAGACCACGGTAAAGCCCAAGATGAACAGCGCTGCCGCCAGCACGACGGCCCATTGCCTGCGCTTGCCGACGCCCACCCCCAGCTTCTCGTCATAGCTCACCTCACCGCCAACCACGCTAGCGAGGTAAGAGATATAGCCGGGCACCAGCGGGATGACGCAGGGGCTGGCAAAGCTGACGAGACCCGCCAGAGCCGCGGCGAGGATGCCGAGGATCAACGGGCCGGAGGTGGCAGCTTCGGCAAACTGGCCGCCGATATTTGCTGCGTATTCCATTTATTCCTTTTCTAATTCATCCACAACATCCATCACGTCATCGGTGGTGATGGACCGCAAGAAAACGGTAGCCGGGCGGTGTTGTTTATCCAAGACGATCGTGGTCGGCACCACGGACGTAGGTACGCCGCCGAGCGCGGCGGCCGTCTTAAACGGCGGGTCATAGATGGAGGGGTAGTCCAGGCCGTTATCGTCCAAGAAGTCATTGGATACCTGCGGGTTATAGTCGCGCACGTTGATGCCTAAGACCGTGCCCAAGTCGCGTTTTTGCAGCTCGGCGTGCACCGCCTGCAGATCATCGGCCTCAGCGCGGCACGGCGCGCACCACTGACCCCAGGAATTCAAGACCACGACTTCGCCCTCGTAGTCATCCAAGGAAATGGTCTTATCCGTATCGCGGACATCGGCGCCGCTGAAGCTGCGCAGCGGTTTCCTATCGGCTTCCTCGTAGTGGATTTCCCGCTCCCCGCCCGGGGAGATGAACTCGAACTCGCCGCCGGTGGCCACCGCGTTTTGGGCGTTTTCGGCGTCCTGTGTGCAGGCAGAAAGGGTCAAGGCGGTTGCAGAAAGCGCGGCTGCCACAACGCGCGTTGCCGCACGGGTGCGTGTGCGTGCCATTAAATCTCCTGCGCCGGCGCGGAGTAGAAGATATCGGTGACCTGGTTATCCTCAAAGAGCAGCGAGGTTACCGAGGCCAGCGCGCACTCGCGATTCCACGGCGCATGCGGCAGGCGCTGGCCCAGCACCGTGCGCTGCACCATCACGATGGGCAGCTGGTGGCTCACCAGCACGGCCTCGTGGCCTTCTGCCGCGGTATGCGCGCGGTCGACCGCACCGAGCATGCGCTCGGCGATGCCCTCATACGCCTCACCCCACGACGGCTCCAGCGGGTTAGTCAGCTTGGGCCAGTGCCGCGGGTTCCACAGCGCCGATCGCAGGCCCTTGGTGCGCAAGCCCTCGAATTGGTTGCCGGACTCAATGAGCGTCTTATCGACGTCCACATTTAACCCCGTCACCTGCGCAATCGGCCGCGCCGTTTCCTGCGCGCGCTGCAGCGGCGAGGCCGCCAAATAGGTCACATCATGATCGCGGAAGCTTTCCGCCGTCCGCGCGGCCATGGAATGCCCGCGCGAGGATAGGTGATAGCCCGGAATGCGCCCGTACAGGATCTTTCCTGGGTTGTGTACCTCGCCATGGCGCACGAGGTGAACGATGGTGCGTGTCATGTCTCTCCTTGTTGAGCAGGCCTAATTGTGCAGGCCTAGTTGCGCAGGCCTTATTGTGCGGGACGCGCTGCGGCCGCGGCCTTCGCGGCGGGCTTGAGGGCGGCATCGATGCGCTCAAAGTCGGCATCGCCAAGAGCATCAGAGACGAACCAAGTCTCGAACGCGCTCGGTGCCACGTAGATGCCGTTTTCAAGCAGCGCGTGGAAGAACGGGGCAAAGCGGAAGTTCTCCGCGGACTGCATATCCGCGAAGTTGCGGCCTTCGCCCTCTGCGAAGCGAATGGAGAACATGGATGCCGCGCGCTGAATGTGGTGCGCCACGCCCTCAGCCTCCAGCGCGGAAGAAATCATCGCGCCGAGCTGGTCGGCCTTTTCTTGCAGGCGGGGGTAAAGGGATTCATCGGCAAGCTGCAGCGACTTCAATCCCGAAGCCATCGCCACCGGGTTACCGGACAAGGTGCCCGCCTGGTAAACCGGACCATCCGGTGCCAGGTAGTCCATGACCTCGGCGCGACCACCAAAGGCCGCAGCCGGCAAGCCACCAGAGACCACCTTGCCAAAGGTCACTAAGTCCGCCGCCACGCCATCGACGCCGTACCAACCCTTATACGAAGTGCGGAAGCCGGTCATGACCTCGTCGAGGATGAGCAGGGCGCCATCAGCATGCGCGATCTCCTTCAGCGCCGCGTTGAAGCCCTCATTCGGGGCCACGGTGCCCATATTGCCGGCAGAGGCCTCCGCAATGATGCAGGCAATCTGGCCCTCGTTCTCCGCAAAAGCCTCGCGCACCGCATCCAGATCGTTATAAGGAACGACGATGGTATCCTTCGCCGTCGCCCCCGTAACACCCGGCGAATCCGGCAGGCCGAACGTCGCCACGCCCGAGCCCGCCGATGCCAACAGCGCATCCACGTGCCCGTGGTAGCACCCCTCAAACTTCAGCACCTTCGCGCGGCCCGTATAGCCGCGGGCCAAACGCACCGCCGACATGGTCGCCTCCGTGCCGGAGTTAACCATGCGCACCTTATCGGCCGCAGTGCGCTTGACGATTTCCTCCGCCAGCAGCGCCTCCCCCTCCGTCGGCGTGCCAAAGCTCAGCCCGCCGGTGGCAGCCCGCTGCACGACCTCCACGATTTCCGGGTGCGCATTGCCGTGGATCATCGGGCCATACGAGCTCACGAGGTCGACGTACTCATTGCCATCGACATCCCACAGGCGTGATCCCTCGCCCCGCTCAATCACGCGGGCCTGGCCGCCCACGGAGCCGAAAGCGCGCACCGGCGAGTTCACCCCGCCCGGGATCACTTTGGAGGAACGCTCGAACCACTGTTGCGACTGGGAAGTATTAGGCATGTCTGTCATTCTAGCGACTCGCGCGACATACAAAAGTTTGACTGTGCATGTCGGCGTAATTCACAGCAACCCACTAAGCTTCCCCGCGGTTCCGTGACACGTCATAGAAACAGCATTCCCACTGAGATGGCACACTGGGGAGGTATGAAGATTGCATTTTTAGGAACCGGACGCATGGGCACCGAGCTTGCCCGCCACCTACTATCCGAGCACGAGGTGACGGTGTGGAACCGCACCGCTGAGCGCGCGCAACCGCTCGTGGACGAGGGCGCGGCGCGCGCCGATACCCCTGCCGCGGCCATCGAGGGCGCCGAGGTCATCATCACCTCCCTCTTCGGCCCCGACCAGATCCGCGAGGTGATCATCGAGCCGCAGCTTATCCCCGAGGGCATTACCTGGATCGACACCACCACCGTCTCGCCTGACGATGCCCGCGAGTTCGCCGCCGCCGTCGGCTCCTACGTCCACTCCCCCGTCGTGGGCTCGCTGGGGCCGGCGCGCGAGGGCAACCTGGGCGTTTATGTCGGCACGCCCGACGATGACCGCCGCGAGGTCGCCCTCGGCCTTGCCGAGGCCTGGGCCGGCGAAGAGAAGCTGATTGGGGTGGAAACGGCGGCGACGGCGGCCATCGGCAAGCTGCTGGCCAACCTTGCCCTAGCCGTGACCGCCGAAGGCCTGCTCGAAGCCCTGCAGCTCGGCGAATCCGAGGGGCTCGATTCCGAGGTCATCCTGCAGATGCTCGACATCACCGGCCTGTCGTTCATGTCGAATATGAAAGGCCCATTCATCACCGGCGAACGCAATACCGACCCCGGCGATTTCACCGTCGACGCCCTGGCCAAGGACGCCAAGCTCATGGAGAGCACCTCCGATAAGCCCCTGCCCGCCGTATCCGCTGCCATCGAGCGCTTCGCCGAGATGCAGGACATGGGCCACGGGAATCAGGACTTCTCGTCCATCTTCGTTTTCCGCAATAAGGGCTAGTTATTCACATGTCGCGTCAACGAACCGCGGCCTTTTAGCGCTTTTCGGGCGAGTTATCCACAGGCTGCGCTCGCGCGCCGCGCTTTAGTTGCGCTATCACCTTAGGCTGCGTGGCATGACAGCACTTCAGGCATACCTCGCGGCCCTGGCGCCCGGCATCGACATCGTCGCCGGGTGCACAGGCATGTCCGCCCGCGAGCTGCGCGCGGCCGGTGCGCCGAATCGGACGGCGCGCACGCTGCTCACGCTTGCCGATGCCTTCTTCTCCCCCACCTCCTTTTCCCGGCAACAACGCCGCGCCGTGGCCGCCGCCCGCGAACGCGCCCACGCGCTGCCAACGCTGGAGGTTATCGAGCGCTACGCCACGCGCGCCAAGACCAAGCGCCAGGCGTGGCAGCTGCGGGTGGAGCTCTGCCGCACCGCTGCGGATACCGATGAGATGGAAAAGCTAGCGCGCAAGAAGCTGCGTGAAATCAATCCACCCACCCCACCGCGCCCCGGCGTGCGCATTCGCCGCCGCAAGGACGCGCCGTGGACGCTCGCGATTACCGGGCCATCCTCCCTCATCGCGGACTTAGAGTCCAACCTGGACGAGGATGCGCCTTTAGATTCCGTCGCGGGGCTTTTCTCCGGCGCCGCCGCCCCGCGGCCGACGGTGACGACCAATGCGATCATCACGCTCGACGAGCTCGACCGCATCATCGACGGTGACGGCGAAGAAATCACCATCCAACTCACCAATGGTGCGCGGCTTACCGGCGCCGAATTGGTCGCGCGCACGCTTTCCGAGCGTGGCCTTATCACCCTCGTGCATCCCTTCGAGGGGGCGGTGAACCTCTACCGCACCGAGCGCATGGCCAACGAGAAGCAGCGGCTCATGGCCGCCGCCGAAAATCCTGTCTGCCCGTGGCCGCGGTGCAATTATCCCGCGGATAAGTGCCAAATCCACCACCTAGAAGCCTGGCAGCACGGCGGCGATACCAATATGGCCAACCTTGCGGCCTGCTGCCCGTACCACAACGGCGTCAACGACGATGACCCGAATGCCCCACCGCGCCGCGGTCACCTCGCCCGCAGACGCGGGCGGGTGGTGTGGCAACCGCCCTGGGCCGACACCGTGCCCGATGCCGTGCCCGGCCCCAGCGCCGAATCCTAGCGCCCAGGCCCCAACCGGCATTCCCGGCCGAGGGGTCAGGCCCTCGCACATGCCAATTATCTGCGCGCATGTCAGGTTTCCGCACGCGCGTGCATTGGCCACAAGCGCCTGGTCAGGCAGCAGTAACCCTGCTGCCTGTTTAGGCATGCCCAAATCCGCCTCGCTGCTTATTCCGAACCGCATCACGGTTCAGCCGCGCCATCGCCGGTGATGCTTAACTACCGCCAGCACCAACCACCAACTTCGCTAGCTGCAACCGGCGCTGGCTCCCAGTGGAGTCAACTACAGCCGGGGTTAGTTTCAACCACCACGGACTGCAAGTGGTGCCAATGGCAAGCAAACGTTAATTGCAGCCGCGCGAGCTAGCTGCTAGCGATGCGGGCGGCGGCAGCGCGTGCATCCGCGATGACCGCAGGCACGCCCACGCCGCCGGCCCAGGCACCGGTGACGTCGACGCCTGGGGATTGAGACAAGGCATCGCGCACGGCCGCCACAGTGTCGAGGTGGGTGGCATCAAAGCGCGGCAGGCCGCCGAACCAACGCTGGGTGAAGATTTCGGCGACGCCAGCAGCGCGGCCGTCGAAGCCGGTCAGGTGCTGCAGGTCATCGAGGGCGTAGTCCACGAGGTCGTCTTCTTCGGCGCGGACGATGGCGTCGTCGCCGAACCGGCCGAACGAGGCACGCACCAGCGCCCCGCCGCGCTCTGCCAGGTGCGGCCATTTGCGCGATGACAGCGTGAATGCCTTTGCGTGCACGTCATCTTGGTCGGTGGCGACGAGGATGCCGGAGTTTTGTGGCAACGCGGTACCGGAGGGATCGGTGTCGGAGTCGAATTTGAGGCCCACGACTGCCGATGCCGCCAGCTTCACCCCCTTCAACCGCGTTGCCGCATCCGGAGCCACCTTGGGCAGCAGGCGCGCGGCGGTCGGTGCCGGGGTAGCTACCAGCACGCGGTCGAAGGGCGCAGTATCGCCCGGCGCGCCGGCCAGGCGGAACTTATCGCCCTCGCGCGTGATGCCAGAAATGAACGTGTCAACGAAAATCTTGGCGCGGGATTTTTCGGCCAGGGTCTCATAGAGTTCGGCGTAGCCGCCGCGGAAGGTCTGGAAAACAGGCCCGCCGGCGCTGGGGTTCTCTGCACGGGATTCCTCGAGGGAGCGCACGGCCGCAGAGAGGGTGACGGGGCCGGAGGCGGCGAGGGTATCGAGGGCATCGGCAAGCGTGGGGATGGTGGCGCGCAGGCCCAGGTCATCGGCGGTGCATGAGTACACCCCGCCCAGCAGCGAGGAAACAACGCGGTCCACCAGGTCGCCGCCGTATTGTTGACGCACCAACTCACCGACCGAGACGTCGCCGCCCACGGTCCACGCGAAGGGCTGCTCGTTATCGATGCGCCGCACCGTGTCCTCCGAAACTAGGTGTGCGACCGGCTCGGAATGCGACGGAATGCCCATCACCCCGCCCTGCGGCAGGGCCTTGAGCTCCCCGCTGTAGACCAGCGAGCGCAAACCTGACGGGTCAACTAAACTGCCGCCCAAGCCGAGGGCGTGGAAGAAGTCCACGGCATCGCGCCGACGGGCGAGGAATGCCTCGGCACCCATGTCGGTGGGGCCGTCATTAAACGGCACGGAATACAGCTTCCCACCGATGCGCCCGGCGGCCTCGAAAACCTCGACGTCGTGATCGCGCAGTTCGTAGGCGGCGGTAAGGCCGGCGAGGCCGGCACCGATGATGGCAATACGCATTTAGCCCTCCTCGTGAATGATGGATACGGCGCGGGTGATGGCCTCCGCGTCGGTAGTGGGCAGCACCCCGTGCCCAAGGTTCCAAATGTGGGTGTCGATATCGCCGCGCTGCTGGGCGCGCTCGACCTCGCCGCGGATGGTGCGCACGGCTTGGCGCACGGCATCGTCGCCGGCGAAAAGCAGCGCTGGGTCGAGGTTGCCCTGCAGCACGCGGGAGCTCACGCGCTGGGCGGCGGCGTCCATGGCCACGCGGTAGTCCACGCCCATGACCTCGGAGCCGGCTTCGGACATCGCCGGCAGCAGCTCGCCGGTGCCCACGCCGAAGTGGATGCGCGGAATATCGACGCTGGCCAGGATTTCCTGCGAATATGGCAGCACGAACTCGCGGTAGTCGCGCTCGTTGAGGTAGCCGGCCCAGGAATCGAAAAGCTGCATGGCGTCAATGCCGGCATCGACCTGCACCCGCAGGAAGTTAATGATGGTGGGCACGAGCCGGCGCATGAGCATGTGCCACGTTTCGGGCTCGGCGTGCATGAGCGCCTTGGTGCGCTCGTGGTTCTTGGATGGCCCGCCCTCGATAAGGTAGCTGGCCAGGGTAAATGGCGCGCCGACGAATCCGATGAGCGCTTGGGTCTCGGTCAACTCGCCGAGGATTCCCGCAATGCCTTGGGCAACTTCGGGCACGTCGGTATCAAGAATAGGCAGCTTGCCGATGTCCCCCTTCTCCCTCACCGCCTTCTCCATCACCGGCCCGCGGCCGGGCACGATGTCGACGTTGACGCCGGCTGCCTTGAGCGGGACCACGATATCGGAAAAGAGGATGGCCGCGTCCACGTCATGGCGGCGCACCGGCTGGAGGGTGATTTCTGCGAGGAGTTCCGGCATGAAGCAAGAGTCCAGCATGCCGATGCCCTCGCGGGCGGCGCGGTACTCCGGCAGTGAGCGACCAGCTTGACGCATCAACCATACTGGCGGACGGGAGGGGGTGCGGCCGAGCGCGGCATCGATAATGGGGGCGCGGTTAAGTCGAGACATACTCCTCATTATGAATCAAAAGTTGGAGCAGGGGCTAATTAGCCGCGCCGCGGGTCTTGCGTTCCCTGTGCGCAAGCCAGGCGTCAGTCGCTCCCGTGGAGGCTGCGGTGGGCAATGAACCGGTTGGACTGGGGCCGGAAGAGCAGGACCACCGCGATAAGCAGCGTCACGGCGATCAGTAGCAGGCCGAGACCACCGATACCAAGCGCCAAAGCTGCGATATTGAAAAAGAGGGCAATCGCAATGACGACTGAAATAATGCGGCGCGCCCACTTCGATCCATTGGCGAGTTGCGCGGAAAAGAGCGCCAGAATGATTGCGCCGATGATATTAAATACCGAGACGAATAAGCGGTTCGACCGCACGTACTCGGCGATGCCCGAATCCGAGGGCTCCATCTGCTCGCCGCCCCCGCCGAAGATACCGACCATGCCGCTAACCAGCATGATGACGGCTGCAACAACGAGCACCCAATACGCCCACTGGAGAGGGCGCGGCCACACGGACAGGTCTTGTTCCTGGGTGATGTTTTGTACGGGGCGGTTATAGTCGCGGGGGCCTGGGCGTTGATTCTTATCCGCAGCATCGTCACTTTGACCGTCATCGCGCCGGCCGTGGCCGGGGAACATACTGGTCATCGGTTGTCCTTGTGGTCATCGCCAAGCGATTGCTGGGAGGAAGTTTCCTTACCCCGATCCTTGGCACCCTTCTCCTTGGCTTCCTGCTTTTCGCGCTTCTCACGCTCTTTATCCCGGCGCGCCTGCTCGAGTTCCTTTTCCAGCTCGCGCATTTGCGCGAGTTCGCCAGTGTAGTCGAGGGTGTCGGGCTTAATGGAAAAAATGAGCCCCAATACGGCGGCGACGCCGACCAAGATTTGTACCATGCCGTCAGCGGCAAAGAGCCAGTCGGGGACGTCAGCACCCGTGGGCGTGACCATGAAAGTCAGCAGGATGCGGAAACCGAAGTAAATGGAAAAGGCGAACCAGATGCGGCGCGAAGTGCCCGCGCGTTTTGATGGCCCCGCCAGCGACTTCAGCAAAAAGAGCAGCAGCACCAGCACGCCGATGGCAATGGCAGCCGATAGCGCCACCGACCCATAGGCGGCCATTTCAATTAAGGAGTCCGAAACTTCTTCGCCGTCTTCGCCACCCGAGGTGCTTTCGACCATCTGCTTGGCCTGTGCCATGAGCACATCGTGGTTGAGCAGGGTCAGCACCACGTTGAGGATCTGGTGGACGGTCTCCCCGGCGACGACGCCCAGCCAAAGCCACAGCATGTAGACCACGGTCTCGGGGCGCTTGGAACCGCCCTGCGAGCCCTTGCCGCGCTGGTCACGCGGGTCACCGGGCTGCGGCGACCGAGGCTGCAGCTTAGGCCGCGATTCTCGTTGAGGCTCTCGCTGCTTATCGCGCTGTGGCCCAGGATTGCCGGCCTGTGGCGACTCGGGCTGCGGCGACTCAGGGCGCGGCGACGGACGAGGAGAAGGCTGTGTCACAAGAATCCTTTACTTGAGCAGGCGTGCGGCTTCGGTGGCGAAGTACGTCAGGATCTGGTCGGCACCGGCGCGCTTGAAGGCGGTGAGCGATTCGAGCATGATGGCCTCGCCATTGACCCAGCCGTTGGCGGCACCGGCCTTGATCATCGCGTACTCGCCGGAGACCTGGTACACGGCGACGGGTACCGAAGAGGTCTCCGCGATTGCGGACAAGACATCCAAATACGGCAGGCCCGGCTTGACCATGACGAAGTCGGCACCTTCCTCGATATCGAGCTCGGCCTCCAAAAGGGATTCGCGGAAGTTGCGCGGGTCCTGCTGGTAGGTGCGGCGGTCGCCCTCGAGGGAGGAGCCGACGGCTTCGCGGAAGGGGCCGAAGAAGGCGGAGGCGTACTTCGCGGAGTAGGCCATGATGGATACGTCATCGCGCCCGGCTTCATCGAGATCAGCGCGGATGGCGGCAACCTGGCCGTCCATCATGCCCGACGGCGAAATGATCTGCGCGCCGGCTTCAGCCTGGGAGCGGGCCATTTTTTGGTAGAGCTGAACGGATTCATCGTTAAGCACGCGGCCCTGGTCATCGAGGACGCCGCAGTGTCCGTGCGAGGTGAACTCGTCGAGGCAGGTATCGGCCATGATGATGAGGTCATCGCCAAATTCCTCCCGCAGGGCGGCAATGCCGCGGTTCAAAATGCCGTCGGGGTTCCAGGCCACGGAGCCGGTGGCGTCCTTGTCCTTTTCCAGCGGAACGCCGAAGAGGTCCACGCAGGTAACGCCGGCCTCGAGGGCTTCTTCGGTCGCGCGGCGCAGCGAGTCAAAGGTGTGCTGGTACACGCCGGGCATGGAGGAAATCTCATTCGGCTCATCGAGGCCGTCTGCGATAAACATCGGCAGAATCAGATCCGATGGGTGCAGCGTGGTTTCGGCCACGAGGTTGCGCATCTGCGGCGTGGAGCGCAGGCGGCGGGGGCGGCGGGCAGGAAATGAGCTCATTGGGTACTCCTTAGAGCGAGACTAAAAACTTACGCCTTCTCGACCTTAGTAGTCTTCTTGCGCGCGCGACGCTTCTTGCGGGGCGCGGGCAGGTTACCGGCGGCGCGGAGGGCGGCGACGTGGCTAGCGAGGGCATCGACAAGCGCGGGCACGTCCGCAACATCTGGCACGACATCGACGCGCAGGCCCAGCTCTTCTGCTGCTGCGCTTGCCGATGGCCCGATGCACGCGATGATCGTCCGCTGGTGCGGCTTGCCGGCGATGCCCACCAGGTTGCGCACGGTGGAACCGGATGTAAAGGCCACGGCGTCGAAGCCACCAGTCTTGATCATGTCGCGGATTTCTGCCGAGGGCGGGGCGGCGCGCACGGTGCGGTAGGCCACGACGTCATCGACGTCCCACTGGAGGGCCTGGAGGCCATCGACAAGCGTATCGGCGGCGATATCGGTACGCGGCAGGAGCACGCGGCTCACGGCATCGATGTCTTCGACGTAATTGGGAAAGACCTCGAGCAGGCCCTCGGCGTTTTGCTTCTTCTTATGCGGCAAAAGCTCCGGCACCATGCCCTTGGCGCGGATAGCATCGGCGGTCTTGGTGCCCACGGCGGCAAGGTGCACGCCGGCAAAATCGCGCGCGTCCAGGCCGAGCTGGGAAATCTTATCCCACACGGCGGTCACGGCGTTGACGGAGGTAAAGACGATCCACTTGTAGCGGCCCTCGACGATGCCCTTGATGGCGCGGTCCATCTGCGCCGGATTTCGCGGCGGCTCGATGGAAATCGTCGGCACGTTCTGCGGGATGGCGCCGTAGCCGGCCAGGCGCGCGGACATCGGCCCGGCCTGTTCCTTGGTGCGCGGAACTAGCACGCGCCAGCCGTAGAGCGGGCGGTTTTCCCACCACGAGTACTTGGTGCGGTCATCGATGCTGCGGCCGAGCGTGACCACCAGCGGGCCGGACAGGTCCGCGTCCAGCTTGGCGATGGTCCCCAGCGTCGTCTCGTACGTGCGCTGCAGACGCGTGGTGCCGTGGACGGTCACGAAGGCCTCGGTTTCTGCCGGCATGCCGCGCTGCTGCAGCTCAGTGGAAATCTCCGCCAAATCTTCCTTGGTGGCCTGCAAGACGATGGGCTGGGTGGCATTGGCGAGCGCGTCCCAGTCGGCGCCATCGGTGACATCGGCCTCCGTGTACGTCGATCCGAGCGCCAGCCCGGCAAAGGACGGCACGGTCGAGGGCAGGGACATGCCCGGCACGACCTGGAATTCCAGGCCTGCGGAGGCCACGGCGTTGATTTCGGCCTTGATGGATTCGCGGTTGAGCGGGTTACCGGTTACGAGGCGGATGACGTCCTCGCCATCGGCCTCGGCAAGGCACTCGCGCAGCTGGCTTACGATGTCCTCGCCCGGTGCGTAGAGCACCGCGGCGGTCGGTGCCGGTGGGCGGGGCGGCTTGCGGCGCGCGCCCTTGGCCTTGGCATCGGCGCACATCTGCGCGTATTCCTCTTCCGCGGCATCCAGCAGCTCTTGCGGGACGGGCAGCGCGGTGGCGACAGCATCGCGCACGCCCTGCATGACCTGCGGATCGGTCACGGCGATAGCGTTATTGGCCAGAACTTCGCGGGCGCGGACGGTCAGCAGGTCTGGGTTTCCCGGACCAGCGCCCACGAAGACGATCTTGCCCAACTGGGTGTCTGACACAGCATTGCTCATAAAGTTCTTTTCTAGATCTGGGCCCGCGGCACCGCACACGGACATGATCGCCTGCAGTGTTTCTCCCCGCGCCGTCGGTGGGTATCAAGGTCATAACGGCCAAAATCCCAGGCGCTACGTCCTGGGATGCCCTTAAAGGGGGCCGGGTATCATTGCAAAAAATGATCTATGGTATCTACACCTTAAATTATTAGCGCTTAAAGTAGAAATTACTGACCCAGCAGGTCGGCCGCGCCTTGGGTGAAAAGCTCATCAGAGACCCGCGCGCCCAACTCCGCAGCTTCCGCCGCGGCGCCAGAGGCGGTGGCGGTCAATTGGCGGGAACCATCCAGCGCAAAGACGCCGCCGCGCACCGTTAATTGATCGCCGTTCCAGCGGGACGTAGCGGCCACGGGCGCGGTGCAGCCGGCCTCGAGGCGGGCGAGAACGGCGCGCTCGGCAAGGGCAGCGGAGGTGGCTTGAACATCGACAACAGCGTCAAGCGCCGCGGCCGCCTCAGTGCCGGCGACGGCCTCGATGGCGAGCGCACCCTGGGCAGGAGCGGGCATGAATAATTCTGGGTCAAAGATATCGCTCGCCCGGTCCTCGTAGCCGCCGCGCAGCAAGCCAGCATAGGCCAACACCACGGCATCGAGCTCGCCATCGGTCACCTTGGACATGCGGGTATCGATATTGCCGCGCAGCGGGCGGATCTCCAGGTCCGGGCGCAGGGCGGCCAGCTGGGAGATGCGGCGCGGCGCCGAGGTTCCCACCCGCGCGCCCTCCGGCAGCTGCATCAGGCTCATCCCGTCACGGGCGACCAGCACCTCGCGGCTGTCCTGGCGCTGCGGGATGACCAAACGGAAGCGATCATCCTCGGCTGTGGGCAGGTCCTTGAAAGAGTGCACGGCGATATCGCATTCGCCGCTGTACAGCGCCTCGCGCAGCGCCTGGGTGAATACGCCCACGCCGATGCGCTCGACCGGGGCCATATTGGTATCGCCGGCGGTGGTGACGATGTGAAGTTCGGAATCGAATCCGGCATCGATAAGCCAATCGCGGACGTGTCCTGCCTGGGTGGTGGCAAGCTTGGAGCCACGGGTACCAATCTGGAACATTTACGCCTCCTTATTCAGCGTGGGCAATTCATTGACGGCCACGGCAACGCCGGAGCCTTCCAGCTGCAGGCCAAAGAGTTCCTGCAGGGCATTTTCGCTGCTAAAACTGCTATCCGATGCCGCCAGCTTCTTCGCCCGCACCGTCGGTTCATGCAGCAGCTTGTCGGCGACGCGTTTGAGGGCACCTTGGACATCGGCAAGCTGCTTGCCCTCTAGCTCCGGGTGCTTTTGCTGCAGGCGAGCCGCCTCGCACTCCACGAGATCCGCCGCGCGGCGGTGCAGGGCGCTAACGGCAGGTGCCACATCGCGCACGCGTTGGGCAGAGGTATAGGCGGCAAGCTCCTCGTCCACGATGGTGCGGGCCTGCTCGTGCGGGTCCGTGCCCGCCGCGACATCAGTCGCTGCCGCCGACAGGGACTTGCTGAGGCGCTCGATATTCACCAGGTCCACGTCATCGATTTCAGTTGCCGCGTCATCGATATCGCGCGGGAGGGAGAGGTCAATGAGCATCAGCAGGTGCGCGGGCGGAATGTCGGACGCGGTAATGGTAAAGCCTTCGGCGCCGGTGGCGGAGATGGCGAGGTCGACATCGGCAAGCGCGGCGGCGCGATCCTCAAAATCCACCACGCGGGTGTGGACCCCGGCCTCCTCAGCGTGGCCGGCAAGGCGCTCGGCGCGCTCGCGAGTCCGGTTGGCAATCACCAGCTCGCCGATGCCCAGCCTGCCGGCGTGGGTAGCCGCAAGCGAGGCCATCGCCCCGGCGCCGAGCACGAGCGCGGACTTGCCCTGCAGATCCTCCACATTCAGGCGCTGCAGCGCCTGGTCAAAGGCGAAAGTCACCATCGAGACGCCGGCCTTATCGATCTCCGTTTCCGAGTGCACGCGCTTGCCGGCACGCAGCGCGGACTGCGCCAAGGCGTGGATACGCGGGCCAACCGTGCCCTGCTCGGAGGCGGACTGGTAGGCAGAACGCACCTGACCGATGATCTGTTGCTCGCCCACCACCATCGAATCCAGGCCGGAGGTAACGGACATGAGGTGTTCCGCGGCGGCATCGGCATAGCGCACGTAAAGGTAATTGCGCAGCTCTTCCTCATCGACGTGGGAGACTTCCTGCAGCACCCGGATGACGTCCTGCACGCCGGTGTGGAAGGAATTGGTCACCGTATAGACCTCGAGGCGGTTACACGTGGAAATGATCATCGCCTCAGTAAGGGACTCGGTGTCAACCAACCGCCCGCAAGCGGAATGCTGCACCACATCGTCCATACTCAATTTTTCCAGCAACGCCACGGGTGCCGATTGGTGGGACATTCCCACAACGAGCACGCTCATGCTCCACACTCCTCAACCTTTTGATTGACCGCAATGGTTCCAAAGACTACCCCGCGTGGGCGCGGAACCCGAATCGTCAGCGCAGCTCCGCAGCCAACTCTTCGTTATCGACTTCCCAGCAGGCGAATTCTTCTCCGTCTATCACTACAACGGGAACGCGGTCACCGAATTCCATCTCGAGCTCGCGGCTATCTTCCACGTTGCGCACTTCCAGCTGGGCACCGGCCTCCTGGATAACGGGGGTAATCTGCTCTTTTACCCGTTTACAGGAACCGCAGGTGGGGCGCACCATGAGCTCGACTAGATGCTGGGACATAGGGGCGGGATTCTCCTCATAAGGACGCCGACGGTGGAAACGTTTACTATGGACATATTAGTCCACCCCGCGTTTGCGAAAGCTGTTTATTCCACTCGTGTCCGCTATACCTCCCCCCGGATTCCCCGAATCTCCCCGCGACTTTTTGGCCAATTGGACGGCCTCGCGCGGCAATCTGCGCAACTTCTTAGAAAACCAAGCGCTGGCCCCCTTGGGCGAAAAAGAACAGCGCGCCGCAGGTGAGGCGGCCGCTGCCGCCGCTTTAGAAGAGTTCGGGCTAGAGCTCGAGGACTTCGCCTCCGGCATAGCCTCCGTCTCCGGCTCTTATGACGCCGCAGGCTCCCAGCGCATCACGGACCAGGATCCGGACGTCCCCGTCGATGTCGGCGCCGCCGCCTTTTTCGACGTAGACAATACCCTCGTTCAGGGTTCCTCCTTGGTGGAATTCGGCTTTGGGCTCGCCCGCCGGCGCTATATCCGCATCTCTGAGATACTTCCGGTTGCTTGGAAGCAACTAAAATTCCGCCTCTCTGGCGCGGAGAATGCAAAAGACGTTGCCGAAGGCCGCGCGCAGGCCTTGGAGTTTGTCAAAGGCCGCAGCGTAGACGAGCTCATTGAGCTCTGCGAGGATATTGTCGAAGCCTCACTCGCCCGCCGCGCATATCCCGGCACCACGCAGCTCGCTGAGATGCACCTAGCCGCCGGCCAACAGGTGTGGCTCGTTACCGCTACCCCAGTCCAGCTCGCCCAGGTCTTGGCGCGCCGCTTTGGCTTTACCGGCGCTCTCGGCACCGTCGCAGAGGTAGAAGACGGCAAGTTCACCGGCCGCTTGGTGGGCGATATCCTCCACGGCCCAGGCAAGAAGCACGCCGTGGCCGCCCTCGCTACCATCGAGGGCCTAGATTTAGACCGGTGTACCGCCTACTCCGACTCCGCCAATGACATGCCCATGCTCACCATGGTGGGCACCCCCGTAGCCATCAACCCGGACCGCAAGCTGCGCAACATTGCAGAGAAGCGCGGCTGGATCGTCCGCGACTACCGCTCCATCCGCCGCGCTATTCGCACCTATGGCCTTCCAGCGCTTGTCACGGCCGCCTTTTCCTATGGCGGCTGGCGCTATTTCCGGAAGTAGAAATACAGCCAGCACTGCCGACTCTAAACGGTCGCTCAGCAAATTACTATCTTAAGCCCGTCGGTGTGGCTATTGCTCCCCCATCGCCGCAAAGTTCAACACGAGCACAACCGCACTAAGAATCGTCATCCCGAGGCAATTTACCCAAAACTCCTTACCCACGAAATTCGCCTTGATATGAGCGATAATGGCGAAAATAAAGTAAGCAAGTACGCCGACGGAGACAGTGGTTGTAATCGACGGATTATTCAAAACTGCTCCGACGATCAAGCCAAGCGCAGCGAGTGCCTTAATTCCGATAAGCGCCCACCACCAATCTTGCGGAAAATTGACTCCGCTAAGGCAGCGACTAATGAACTTGGGCGGCTTCACAGAAAGCACGGCATCGCCGATCAAAACGATGGCTAATAAATACGTACCGAATACAGATAAGGACCCCACTCAGGAACCTCCCTTGAAACAGATGCTAAACACATGAAGCATCGCATGACCCAGCTTTTCTGGGTTGAATTGATTCTACAGCTCAAAACAATCGACCATATGTGGAGAGGTGCAGCGGAGGCACGACCGGAAATCCAAGCTCGGCGTTAAAACCAGAAAACCTCCGCCGCCGCGCTAAGGCACGGTGCGGAGGAATCCTAGGCTATTGGGTTTACTTACCCAACTTACGACGCTGCACGCGGGTGCGGCGCAGCATCTTGCGGTGCTTCTTCTTGGACATGCGCTTGCGGCGCTTCTTGATGACAGAACCCATAACAGGCGTCCTCACTTTCTTTTAGTACGTACTGTGAACCTGCCGGCGCCTGAAACGACAAAGGTGCACTCTTTGCCACCTTGGCCGCACATATGCGGGCCATCACGGCATGCCGACACGAATGCGATCCATCTTACCTAGTCCCCAGCGCGTCTCCAAAAGTGGCCCCGATGGCGACGCCGGCAAAAGGAAGCGCGCGGGAAAACGAGACAGCGCCCACCACCGCTGACCAAGAGTGGCCAACAGAAGTGGGCGCTGCCTTAAAGGCGCGAGAACCTACGCTCCGTAAACGGATGCCTCGAGGTACTCGTTAACGGCAGACTCGTGAACGCGGAAAGAGCGTCCGACGCGCACAGCCGGCATTTCGCCTGCGTGAACCAAACGGTAGACAGTCATCTTAGAGACGCGCATGATTTCGGCGACCTCCGCGATCGTCAGAAAGGTTCCTTTTTCTTCATTTGCCATAATTATCTAACCCTTCAGCTCGTTACGCGCTGTAGGCTTCCCCTCCCACAGGACTTCACGCACGTGCTCGTCCCAGCCTATCGTGAAACATGTGACTAATGCGACCCAAGTGCCAAATTTTTTCACAGCAGTTGTTCAGTTCACCGTCATAAGCGCTGCGTAACAACCGCCCCATGGCTCCCGTACGGCCCCCGCGTGGTGTGAGGTAACTACACCCCCACCACGGGGAACTGGCCGCATTAGGTGGGCTTCTAGCCCAGCTCCTTAGCCTTATCAGAGCACGCCTCGGCGGCGCGGTAGAACGCACCGCGCAGGCCGGACTCTTCCAGCTCGCGTACGGCCGCGGCAGTGGTGCCGCCTGGCGAGGTCACGCCTGCGCGCAGCTGCGTTGCCGAGCGGCCGGAGTTGGCCAACATATCGCCGGAGCCGGCAGCCGCCTGGGCGGCGAGCTTTTCGGCGATATCGCGGGGAAGGCCGAGCTGCACGCCGGCATCGACAAGCGCCTCTGCCACAAGGAAGAAGTAGGCCGGCGAGGAACCAGCCAGGGCGGTCACAGCGTCGATGTTTTTCTCTGGGATGACCGCGACCTCACCAACGGCCTCGAGCAGCTCTCTCACGCCCTGCATCTGGGCCTCAGTGACGTGCTCGCCGGCGGCGCAGGTGCACATGCCGCGGCGCACCAGCATCGGCGTATTGGGCATAACGCGCACGACCGGCACGCCCTCGCCCGCAGCGGCCTGCAGGGCCTCCAGCGTCAGCCCAGCTGCCATAGAGACCACCACGGCGTCCTTGGCTGGATTAATCTCACCCAGCAGGTCCAAGATGGCGTAAGGCTTGACGGACGCGAAGATATAGTCCGCGCCGTCCACCGCCTCGGCGTTATCCGTCGTGACATTAACGCCATAGTTGCTCTTGAGCTCTTCACCGCGGGAGGCTGTGCGGTTAGTCACCGTGATATCGGAAGCATTAAAGCCCGATTCCACAAGACCCGAGGTCAAAGCCTCACCGATTTGTCCTCCACCTAAAATTGCAATCTTTGTCATGGTCTCCACAATGCCAAAAATAACGCCACCCGGCTACCTCCACGAAGGAAGCAGCCGGGTGGTTCTCAGCAATTCGCCGGTTTAGAGCATGACCAAAAGCAGTGGGCCAAAGGTCAATATAAGGCCGGTAAGGCCCGCAAGGAACATGGAGAAGCCATCGCGGGCGGTGCGTAGCGCATGCGTAACTCCGACCATAATTGCGGTCACGCCGAGTGCCAAGATGGCCACAACGATGCGCGGGAAGTTATCCCAAAGAACTTCAAAGCCCTTGAAGATAACAATAGCCAAGACAATGCCCACGACCACCATGATGAGGATAGACATGGGGTTGAGCTTCTCGTGCTCTTCGGTAACTTCCTCGTCCCGCACCTGAGACAGCTCACCGGTATCGTCAGGCTTCTTCGCGGCCGCCACAGGCTTCTGCGCAGGCGCGGCGGCCTTGCCCTTGGTTCCAGCGTCCTTGGCGCCCGCTGCGGTGGCTGCAGCGGCACCTGTCCCGGCAGCGCCAGCTGCGCCCGCTGTTTCTTTAGCACTGGATTCAGCGGCATCAGCGGCGTCCTTCCGCTTGTCCTGCAAGGACTGCGACTTGCCGATGCGCTGCATCACCGCAGTGTCATCCGCGGATGGCTGATGGGACTTCTTCTCGGCGTCCTTTGCGCTCGCCTTGTCCTCCGGCTTCGACTGCGCAGGCTTCTTTTCCTCCTGCGCGTTTGCCTTCTGTGCTGGGGCAGGCTTAGCCGTCGGCTGCGAGGCGGACCCCGCTGCCGGCTTGGGAGAGGCGGTAGGCCCGCTCGGCTTGCCGTTCTGCTTCGGCGCCGGGGACGCGGTTGGGGTAGCCGCGGAAGGCTTCTCTGCAGCCGGCTTGGGTGAAGCGAATTGCGGCTGGGATGGCTTGGTTTGCGCAGGCTTACCGATGCCCGACTGACCCACGCCCTGCTTCGAGCCTTCCTGCGTGCCCGCGGCTGGCTTGCCCGCTGCAGGCTTGGAGCCGGTCGGCTTCGCCGCGGAACCGCTCGCCTGCTGGGCCTTGGACTCCGCGGCCTTGTTCTCAGCGGGCTGCTCATCCTTGGACTTCGGCGCGCGGATGACAGGGGCGTCATCGTCGATGGATACGTTGGTGTGCTTCGCCTCAGGCGGGGTGGACTTTACCTTCTTCAGGCTGCCGGTGAGCTCGGCAACGGATACGCCGCCCTCATCGAGGCTCCGCCGACGGCGGCGAGAGGTCTTCTCGTCTTTATCCGTGCGGTCCTTCTTATTGCGAGCCAGCAGCTCGGCCACGGTCAACTGTTTTTCGTCAGCCATGATCTCTTCCTATTCCAATCCCTTGTCGGTCCGGCGCAAAATAACACCTTCGCGCAGCGCCCATGGGCAGATTTCCAACTTCTCGATACCCAGAGCTCGCATGCTTGCCTCGGCAACCAAAGCGCCGGCGACGATTTGGTGCGATCGGTTCGAACTTACACCCTCAAGGTCCGCTCTGTCTGCTGCAGTCATGCGCGTGATGAATGAAATCAACTGGCGCAGGCCCGGTGCGGTCAAGGTGCGCTTGACGTATGGCCCTGCAGACGAGGGTGCTGCGCCGGTCAGCCGCGACAGGGTGCGGAAGGTTTTCGAGGTACCCACGGCCAGGCCGGCAGGACCCATCGCCTTCATCTGTGTGACGGCATCTTCAAGCTCCGCATCGATGAAATCGCGCAGCGCACTGACCTTCTTCTTCTCAGGCGGATCGGTATCGAACCAGTTGTGGGTCAGCCGCCCTGCGCCCAGATCGAGAGAGAAAGCCAGGTCAGGGTGTTCATCGGTACCGGTAGATAGCTCCAAGGAGCCACCGCCGATGTCCAGGTTGGTAATGCGCCCAGCGGACCAGCCGTACCAACGACGAGCCGCGAGGAAGGTAAGCTGCGCTTCTTCCACGCCCGTGAGGATCTGCAGGCGCACACCGGTCTGCTTTTCCACCTCATCGAGTACCGCTTCAGAGTTAGGGGCAGAGCGGACCGCGGAGGTCGCGAAGGCAATAAATTCGGAGCACCCGAGTTTTTCACCCAGCTCACTTGCCTCACCCACGGCGGACACGAGCTTTTTAAGCCCCTTTTCGTGGATGTTTCCCTTCTTATCCAGCTGTTCAACCAGCCGGAGTGGGGTCTTCCAATCGCTCATCGGAGTAGGCCGTCCCCCCATTGCGGCATCGACCGCAACGAGGTGGACGGTATTACTTCCAACGTCTAATACACCTAATCGCACACTAATAGCGTAGTAGGTCTACCGTGGTTAGGTGTGAATCGCCCAAAATCTGACACCGTTTACCTAGGTTTTCCCGCGAGCTCGCCAGCGGCGGCATCGATTAAAGCCGGGCGCGAAGAAGCCCCAGATTTTCCGCGGGAGTGGTTCGAATTTACCAACCCAAACGACCCTTACCATGTCTTTTCCATCGATCTCACGTGGGTGGAATCGCACTACAGCTGCCAATTTGGCACGTCGGCGTGCCGGGGCATCGATAAGAGCCAACCCTATGTGGGCTGCTGCGTGCACGGTGCATATATGGCCGATGAACAAGACCACGACCAGCTTTACGATGCCGTCTCCCGCATGCCCGCGCGCTATTGGCAGCTGCGCCCAGCGGGGGTAGATGAGTTCCTGGCGCAAGAAAAAACCAATGAGCTAGAGCCCTGGTTGGAATGGGACGAGCTCGATGGCGAGGACGGCGAACCGGAACCGGCGCTAAAAACGCCCATCGTGGATGGCGCCTGCATCTTTGCCAACCGCGCTGGCTGGGAAACAGGCACCGGCTGCGCGCTGCACCAATGGGCCGTCGATAGCGGCGAGGAGCTGACCGTGGTCAAGCCGGAGGTGTGCTGGCAGCTGCCGCTGCGGCGCTACGAGGATTATGAAGAACGCCCCGATGGGCAGGAGATTTTGCGCACCACCATCGGCGAATATGACCGCCGCGGTTGGGGAAATGGCGGCGAAGACTTTGATTGGTACTGCTCTACCGATGGCGCCTGCCACGCCAATCCGCTGCCGATGTGGCAATCGCACGAGGACGAGCTCGTCGCGCTCATGGGGCGCGAAAGCTACGATATTTTGGCTCAACAATGCCGTGCCCGCGCGGAAGCCGCCGAGCACGGCGTAAAGCTTAGCCAGCACCCAGCCAGTATCAAGGCCGGCTGGTATTAGAGCTCGAATTTATAGCCCAGCCCGCGCACCGTCACCAGGTGCTTCGGGCGGGAGGGGTGCTCCTCAATCTTGGTGCGCAGGCGCTTGATGTGCACGTCTAGCGTCTTGGTATCGCCCACGTAATCGGCACCCCAAATGCGATCGATGAGCTGGCCGCGGGTCAGCACGCGCCCGGCGTTGCGCAGGAGGTATTCCAGCAGGTCAAACTCCTTGAGCGGCATGGCCACAGGCTCGTCTGCCACGGTGACGATGTGGCGCTCCACATCCATCTTCACGCGGCCGCCGGACAGGATCTGCTCGTCTTCTGCCTCGGTGCTCTCCGCAGCATCCGCGTGGGAGGACCGATCGTTGCCGCGACGCAACACGGCCCGGATGCGGGCAATGAGCTCGCGGGAGGAATACGGTTTGGTGACGTAATCGTCCGCGCCCAGCTCCAGGCCCACGACCTTGTCGATTTCCGCATCGCGCGCGGTGACCATAATGACCGGCACGGAGGAGGTGGCGCGCAGCTGCTTGCACACGTCGGTGCCGGACATGCCGGGAAGCATAAGGTCAAGCAGCACGATGTCGATGTCATTATCGGCGAATTTCTCCAGCGCCGATGGGCCATCGAGGGCGATAATCGGCTCGAAGCCTTCCTTGCGGAGCAAGAATGCCAGCGGATCGGCCAGCGACTCTTCATCTTCCACGATGAGGATGGTGGTCATTGTGCTTTATCCTTTCGACGTGCTGCAACGCGTGCTACCGCACGCTGGAGCCCAGGAGCCGCCGCATCGACGGATTCCTTGTCTTCATTATCCTGCAAGTCAGCCTCGTGCGCTGGCTTCTCTTCCTTATATATGGGCAACTCGATGGTAAAAGTAGAGCCCGTGCCCGGGCGCGACCACAGCTTGATATTGCCCCCGTGGTTGGCCACCACGTGTTTGACAATTGCTAATCCTAAGCCAGTGCCTCCCGTCTGCCGCGACCGGGCTTGGTCAACGCGGAAAAAGCGCTCGAAGACGCGCTTATGATGCTCCGGTGGGATACCGATGCCACGGTCCGTCACCCGGATCAACACGACGTCCTCTCCCACCACTTTCTGTGAGACGGAGACCGGCAATTCCTCCGGCGAATAATTAATCGCGTTGGAAATGAGGTTAGACAGCGCCGTTACCAAGAGAGAACGGTCGCCTCTGATCTGCACGCCCTCGGAGGGACCTTGGGTCAGCCTGATGGAGCGCGCGTCTGCGGCGAGCTGATTGCGCGAAATCGCCTCGTCAATGAGATCGTCCACGTAAAGCGGTTGCATTTCCGGCAGCGCTTCGGCGCCCTGCAGCTTGGACAGCGAAATAAGCTCGCTGACCATATCCGCCATGCGGTTGGCCTCTTTTTGCACCTTGTTGCCGAAGTACTTCACGTGCTCCGGATCCTCGGGGTCTTGCAGCAGGGCCTCGGCCAGCAGTGCGATGCCACCCACCGGGGTTTTCAGCTCGTGGGAGACGTTAGCTACGAAATCGCGGCGCGCGGATTCCATGCGCACGTTTTCGCTCTCATCGGTGCCGTAGATGATGATAAAGCGGCCATCGTTAAGCGTCAGCGGCTTGATAACGGCCTTGACCTGAGTGACGCGGTGCCCAGTGCGGCGCTTGGGGATTGCCAGGTCCACGGTGCGGGTTTCCTTATCCTCGAAGACCTGCTCTGCGGTCTTCCAGATTTCCGGATTGACGGCGCGATCGTGGACCACGGACATCTCGTGCGCCGCGGGATTGGACAGGATGATTTCCTGATTCCTATCGAGCACCGTCAGCGCCGTAGGAGAGCCCTGGACCGCGAGGTGCAGGCCTTGGCTCACGTTGGTGACCTGGTTTGCCTGGGCGTCGCTGGCGCGCTGGCGGCGTGCCATACGCTCGCGCACCCGGGAAATTAATGGCAGCGCCACCGCGCAGGCAAGCACGCCCGCGAGAAAGACAAAAATTAATTCCACGTGATTAAGCCTAATCATTAGAAAGTCCCCAGGGAGCACCTCCCCGGGGACTTATATGCAGTAGCGGGTTACTTGCCACCCTGCGCGGCAACGGCAGCGGCCCCGGCCTCGGCGGCCTCTGGGTCCAGGTAGGTGCCGCCCTCGTTGACCACGGAGCCATCCTCCGCAATCTCGTAAACCAGCGGGATACCGGTCGGGATATTCAGCCCGGCGATGTCATCATCGGAAATGCCATCGAGGTGCTTGACCAACGCGCGCAGGGAGTTGCCGTGCGCTGCAATCATGACGGACTCGCCCTTCTTAGCCCGCGGCAGAATCTCTTCCTCGAAATAAGGCACGAAGCGCTCGACTACGTCCTTCAGGCACTCCGTCTGTGGGACCTTGTCCAGGTCCGCGTAGCGGGGGTCGTTTGCCTGGGAGTACTCGGCGTCATCGGCAAGCTCGGGCGGGCGCGTGTCATAGGAACGGCGCCATGCCATGAACTGGTCCTCGCCGTATTCTTCCTTGGTCTCGGCCTTGTTCAAGCCCTGCAGCGCACCGTAGTGGCGCTCATTGAGGCGCCAGTCACGAATGACCGGGATCCAGTGGCGGTCGGCCGCATCCAGCGCGATATTGGCGGTGCGGATGGCGCGGCGCAGCAAGGAGGTGTACAGCACGTTGGGCAGGATGCCTTCTTGCGCGAGCAGCTCGCCGCCGCGCTTGGCCTCTGCCTCACCCTTTTCTGTCAGATCAACATCGACCCAACCAGTAAATTGGTTGGATTCATTCCAGGTGGATTGGCCATGGCGAAGAAGAATCAGTTTTCCGTTAGTCATGCCTCCAGCATGCCACGAAACCGCCCGGCGCGTCAGTGAAGCTAGTCTCCCTTCGCCCGACGTTGGTGGCAGTCCGGCACGGGAATCTGCCGGGCTTCGTCATAAATTTCCGTCAGCTCTCGGGCCGTGTTGGTCCAACTAAATCGCGCGGCATGCGCGACGGCGGCCTCGCCCATGGCGATGCGCCGGGCGTCATCATCAAGCAGCTGGCTCAAGGAATCCGCCCAGTCCTTCGGATCGTGGGACGGCACCAGCAGCCCGGTCTCGCCATCGACGACGGCGATGGGCAGCCCACCCACTGCCGCGGCGACGACCGGCGTGCCAGAGGCCTGAGCCTCGAGCGCCACCAGACCAAAAGACTCGTTGTAGCTGGGCACCGCCACGATATCCGCGGCGCGGTACACACCTACCAGCTCCTCGGGTGGGCGGGGTCCTAAAAAGCGCACGCGCTTTTGCACGCCCAACTCCCGCGCCAATTCCCTATACGCCTCCGGCGAGGCATTGGCCCCGGATGGCCCGCCGCAGATGAGCACCCTAAAATCGCGGGTGGGCTCGCGGTGGCACAGCTCGGCGGCGGTGCGGATAAGAACTTCGGGCCCCTTGAATTTCTGTAGCCGCCCCACAAAGGCCACGACCTTGGTATGCAACGGGATGCCCAGCTCGCGGCGGGAACGCTCAGTGTTGCGGTCGGTACCTGGGGTGAATAGCCCCACGTCAGCACCTGGGGAGACCACGCGGATGATATCGCGCTCGGCATCGTAGTGCTCCGCCAGATCGCGGGCTTCCTGATCGGTATTGACCACCAGGAGATCGGCATTATCCACCAATTGCTGCTCGCAGATGCGCCGCGCCTCTGATTCCACGGTGTCCTCGGCGGTGCGGTAAGCGTTTTTCACCGCTGCCAAGGTGTGGGCGGTGTGGACGAGGGGGATGCCCCATAGATCGCGAAGCAGCCATCCCACTTGGCCGGAAAGCCAGTAATGGGAGTGAATAAGGTCATATTTTTTGCCCTGCCACTTGGCAAATTGCATTACGCCGCCGGAAAAAGCTGCCAGCTGGGTAGGTAGATCTTCTTTTTCTAGCCCCTCAAAGGGACCGGCCACGATGTTGATCACCCGCAGGTTGGGGGCCACTTCCACGATTTCTTTGTGGCTGGGGCGGGTAGCGCGGGTATAGACATCCACCTCGACACCAAGCTGGGCTAATTGGCAGGCAATATTTAAAACGTAGACGTTCATTCCGCCGGCATCCCCGGAGCCAGGCTGCTCAATGGGGGAAGTATGCATAGAAATCATGGCGATGCGCATGGTAACTCATCTTAGCGGCGCTATACTGACCCCTGCCAACAACCTACGCTACCGAAAGGTCACGCATTGTCCGCTTATGAATCAAAGGCATGGCTCCAGTATTACCCGGAGTGGACGCCGCATAGCCTCGACTATGGCAACACCACCCTGTTGGACCTGTTTGACAATAACCTCAAGGTCAATGGCGATAAGTCAGCCACGTATTTCTTTGGACGCAGCCAAAACTATTCCGAGCTGGACCGCCAAGTGCGCGCCGCCGCAGCCGGCCTGAAGGCCTTTGGCGTGCGCCCCGGTGACCGCGTAGCCATCGTTGCCCCCAATAGCCCGCAGTACATCGCGGCCTTTTATGCCATCTTGAAGCTCGGCGCCCAGGTTGTGCTGCACAACCCGCTTTATACCGCCCACGAGCTGGAGGGTCTGTTCCAGGATCACGGCGCGCGCATCGCCATCGCCTGGGACAAGGCCGCCCCCACCCTGGAGAAGCTGCGGGCTACCACCAACCTGGAAACGGTCGTGTCCATCAACATGATCAACGCCATGCCCACCCTGCAGCGCGCCGCGCTGCGCCTGCCGCTTCCCCCGCTCAAGGCCAAGCGCGAGCAGCTTTCTGCCCCGGCACCAAATACCGTGCCGTGGGAGGCGCTGATTGGTGATGCCATCGGTGGCAACGGCAGCGATATTAAGACGCCGGAGGACATTGATAAGGACACCATCGCGCTGGTGATGTACACCTCCGGTACGACCGGCGCACCCAAGGGCGCGATGCTCTCGCACGGCAACCTCGTATCCAACCTGCTCCAGGGCAAGGCGTGGGTGCCAGGCTTAGGCGATAAGCCAGAGCGCATGCTCGCCGCCCTGCCCTTCTTCCACGCGTATGGACTGACCATGAACGTCACCTTGGCCCAGCTCATCGGCGGCGAATTGGTCATTCTCCCCGTGCCGCAGATCCCGCTCATCATGCAGCTGATGAAGAAGCACACCCCGACCTGGGTCCCGGGCGTTCCTACCTTGTACGAGCGCATCGTCAAGGCCGCCGAGGAGCAAGAAGTACCCATCAAGGGCGTGCGAGCAGCCTTCTCCGGCGCATCCACCCTGCCTTCTGAGACCGTCAATAAGTGGGAAAACGCCACCGGTGGCCTGCTCGTAGAGGGCTATGGCCTAACCGAGTGCTCGCCAATCATCGTAGGTAACCCCATGAGCACTGACCGACGCCCCGGCTACGTGGGCATTCCCTTCCCGGATACCGAGGTGCGCATCGCCAACCCCGATAACCTGGATGAAACCCAGCCGGACGGCGTTGAGGGCGAAGTGCTGGCCCGCGGCCCGCAGATTTTCAAGGGCTACCTCAATAACCAGGAAGCCACCGATACCGCCTTCCACGGTGACTGGTTCCGCACCGGTGACATGGGCATCATGGAAGAAGACGGCTTCATCCGCCTGGTCAGCCGCATCAAGGAAATCATCATCACCGGCGGCTTCAACGTCTACCCAGGCGAGGTCGAAGAAATCCTGCGCGAGCACCCCAGCGTCGACGACGCCGCCGTGGTGGGCCGCCCGCGCGAGGACGGCTCCGAAGACGTCGTGGCCTGTCTCGATCTTGCCGATGGCGCCGCGCTCGACCCCGAAGGCCTCAAGGAGTACTGCCGCGAGCGCCTGACCCGCTACAAGGTCCCACGCACCTTCTACCACTTCGAGGAACTGGCCAAGGACCAAATGGGCAAGATCCGCCGCCGCGAGGTACAAGAAGACCTCATCAACCGCCTCGAAGCAGAGAAGAACTCCTAAAACACCTAGAGTTCACACCATGTTGCGCACCATCGATACCCCCATCGGCCCGCTACTGTTGACCGCAGATGCGGACGGGCTGTCCCGTGTCGACTTCGTCGCGATCCAGTCGGGTCGCGACGAGGAAAGCAGAGGTAGCGACGGAGCCGACAAGACTCGCGGCGGGGACAATGGGGGCATCGACAAGCGCGGTGCACACATCCTAGATGTGGCGCAGGAGCAGCTCGCGGAGTATTTCGCTGGGCGCCGCCGCGAATTCGACCTGCCGCTTAATCCGGCACCGACGACCGAATTCCGCGCCCAAATTCATGCGCAACTCGACACCATCGGCTACGGCGAGGTCTCAAGCTATGGCGAGCTCGCCGCCGCCGTGGGGCGTCCCGCTGCTACCCGGGCGGTCGGCACCGCCTGCGGCGCCAATCCCCTGCCGATCATTCGGCCTTGCCACCGCGTGCTGCGCAGCGATGGAACGCTCGGTGGCTATGCCGGCGGCCTGGATATCAAGCGTTTTTTGCTGACACTCGAAGAAAACTAGAGGATTTCCTCACGTTCTGGGTATACTCGCCCTTTGTAATATTTTTCTTTACCAAACGAAAGGGTAGCGCGTGTCTGCATACGAATCCCGGGCCTGGATTAAGCACTACAGCGACTGGACCCCCGCCACGCTTGATTATGGCGATAAAACCATCGTTGACTACTACGTCAATAACCTCCGCATCAATGGGAATAAGTCCGCTACCTACTTCTTTGGCAATACGCAGAACTACGCGGAGCTAGACGCACAGGTGCGCGCAGCCGCCGCGGGCCTTAAGGCCTTTGGCATTCGGCCTGGCGATAGGGTCGCCATCGTCATGCCCAACTGCCCCCAACACGTGGTGGCGTTTTATGCCATCCAGCTGCTGGGAGCCACCGCGGTAGAGCACAATCCCCTCTACACCGCTCACGAACTCGAGGGGCTTTTCCAGGACCACGGCGCGCGCGTGGTCATCGCCTGGGATAAAACCGCCACCACCTTGGAAAAGATTCGCGCCACCACCCCGCTGGAGACCATCATGTCCGTCAACATGATCGACGCGATGCCACCACTCAAGCGCCTCGCGCTCCGGATTCCCCTACCGCCGTTGGCCGCCAAGCGCGAGCAACTGACCGGCGCGGCCCCGAATACCGTGGCCTGGTCCACGCTTATCGGTTCTGCCATCGGCGGCGACGGCAAGGACCTCGAGATTGCCAAGGTCACGCAGGACGATATCGCGCTTATCCTCTACACCTCCGGCACCACCGGCAAGCCCAAGGGCGCGTTACTTTCGCACGGCAACCTCATCGCCAACTGCGTGCAGGGCGAGGCTTGGCTGACGAATATGGACGCCACCGAGCAGCGCTTCCTCGCCGCCTTGCCGCTCTTCCACGCCTACGGCATGACCACGCTGTGCGTGCTCAGCATCTACTTCGGCGCCGAGCTGATCTTGGTTCCGTCCCCGCAGATGCCGCTCATCATGGACATCATTAAGAAGCACACTCCCACTTGGCTGCCGGGCGTGCCCACGTTGTACGAGAAGATCATGGACGCCGCCGAGGACAAGGGCGTGGATCTCGCCGGCATCAGCAACGCGTTCTCTGGCGCCGCTACCCTGCCGGTTGACGTGATGGAGCGCTGGGAATCCATGACCGGCGGCCGCCTCGTGGAGGGCTTCGGCATGACCGAGACCTCCCCCGTGCTTATTGGCAACCCCATGAACGGCAACCGCCGCCCGGGCTATGTGGGCCTGCCCTTTCCCGATACCGAGGTGCGCATTGGCAACCCGGATAACCTCGATGAAACCCAGCCAGATGGCGAGCCGGGCGAGATGCTGGCTCGCGGGCCGCAGATTTTCCAGGGCTATTTCAATAACGAAAAGGCCACCGAGGAGTCCTTCCACAACGGCTGGTTCCGCACCGGCGATATGGCCACCATGGATGAGGACGGCTGGGTCAAGCTGGTTAGCCGCATCAAGGAAATCATCATCACCGGCGGCTTTAACGTCTACCCGGCCGAAGTCGAAGAGGTGGTGCGCAAGCACCCAGATGTCAAGGAGGTCGCCGTGGTGGGCCGCCCGCGCAAGGATGGCTCCGAGGACGTCGTCGCCTGTCTCATCCTGCGCGATGGCGCCGTTTTGGACCCAGAAGGCCTCAAATCCTTCTGCCGCGAGCGCCTGACCCGCTACAAGGTTCCGCGCACCTTCTACCACTTTGAGGAGCTGGCTTCGGACCAGCTGGGCAAGGTCCGCCGCCGCATGGTGCAGCAGGATCTCCTCGATCTCCTCAAACAGAAGGCTTAGTATTAACCACCATGTCAGACCTCGAGTACGAAGCCACGCTGACGGATTTCCTCGCCACCGCAGTAGCCAACTTCCCCGACCGTCCCGCCACATTTTTCGGCGGCGAGACCTTGAGCTACGCGGAGCTGGATACCCGCATCGCCGCTGCCGCCGGCGCCCTGCGGGAGATGGGAATCCGCCCCGGCGACCGGGTAGCGCTGGTCTTGCCCAACTCCCCGCAGCACCTCATTGCCTTTTTCGCGGTGCTGCGCCTGGGCGCGGTCGTAGTCGAACATAACCCTCAGTACACCGCCCACGAGCTGGCCCCGCTCTTTGCCCACCACGGCGCCAGCATCGCCCTGGTCTGGGATCAGGTCACCGCCGTGGTCGATGGCCTGGCCAGCACGGTGATCCCCGTGTCTTTGGAGGTGCACCTTCCCCTCTCCGGCGCCCCAGTTCCCCACCGCCAGGCCGCGCTTGCCGATGCCGCACTTATCCTCTACACCTCCGGCACCACCGGCCAGCCTAAGGGCGTGGTGCTCACGCACCACAACCTCGCCGCCAATTGCATCCAATTGGAGGCCCAGGTCGATCTGCGCCCCGGCCACGAGCGCTTCCTCGCCACGCTGCCGATGTTCCACTCCTATGGACTGACCATGAGCGTCTTGCTCGCGATGCGCTGCGCCGCCGAGATCGTCCTGCTGCCTTCCCCGCGCCCCGCGGCCGTGGTCAGCGCCTTGGCACAGCGCCGCCCGACGTGGATGCCGGGTGTTCCCACCATTTATGAGCGCGCCATGAACGAGCAGGCCGCTGAACCAGCCGCGGACCTGGGCGGAGTACGCTACGCCATTTCCGGGGCTGCATCGCTGCCCGCGCGCATCATCGAGCCCTGGCAAGACCGCACCGGCGGCATGCTCGTCGAAGGCTACGGGCTCACCGAGGCCTCACCCGTGCTGACCATTAACCCGCTTGGTGAGGGGCGGCGCGTGGGGACCATCGGCAAGCCGCTTGCCGATACCGACCTGCGCATCGGGGATCCGGGTGACCTGGACCGCAGCCAACCCGATGGCACGCCCGGTGAGATCCTCGCCCGCGGGCCCCAAGTTTTTGCGGGCTATCTCGATAATCCCACCGCCACGCGGGAGGCATTCCACGGCGAGTGGCTGCGCACCGGCGATATGGGGGTGCGCGAGGCCGATGGCCATTTCCGGCTGGTGGGCCGGATTAAAGAGGTCATCATCACCGGTGGGTTTAACGTCTTTCCCAGCGAGGTGGAACATGCACTGTTGAGCCACCCCGCGGTGGGCCAAGCAGCGGTGGCAGGCGTCCCGCGCGCCGATGGTTCCGAGGACGTTGCCGCCTGCCTGGTGCTCCACCCCGGCGCCACCTTCGATGCGGAAGCGCTGCGCGAGCACTGCCGCGGCCTCCTGGCCCGCTATAAGGTCCCGCGCCATTTCGTGGTGCGGGAGGAATTGCCCACCGATCAGCTAGGCAAGCTGCGCCGCCGCCAGGTGCAGGACATCTTGGTGGCGGAGGTTTCTTCCCGCTAACTCGCGGCGCGCATTCGGCTGAAGAATCTATTCTGTGAAGTGACACTCGCAGCGATTAGGCTGGGGAGTATGACTGAACAGAACCAAGAAAAGATTAACGTCAAGTCCTTCGAGCTCGACCACCGCCTCGTCAGCGCGCCATATATCCGCGTGGCTGACCGCACCGATTTGGGCGGCGGCGTGGAAATTATCAAGTATGACCTGCGCTTCTGCCAGCCCAATAAGGAGCACTTGGACACGGAGGCGCTGCACTCCGTGGAGCACATGATGGCCAACTTTATGCGCAATTACACCGATAAGCTCATCGGCTTTGCACCTATGGGCTGCCGCACCGGTTTCTATGCCATCACCAACGGCATGGAGCAGGATGAATTGCTGCGCGCCGTTGAGGGCGCGCTGAACGATATCCTTACCGCCACCGAGGTTCCCGCCGCCAACGAAGAGCAGTGCGGTTGGGGCGCGCACCACAGCTTGAAGGGCGCGCAGGATGCGGCCCGCAAGTTCTTGGACGCCAAGCCGGAGTGGCTCGAGGTCATGGCTGCCTAAGACTGCGCCGGGGCGGCTTTTGCGCCGCCCGTGCTGCCTGTGCCGGCCACAAGCAACGATTACGTCCAAAACAACCGCGTTTCGTCAAAAATGAGGACGAATTTTAGAAGAACGCGGTTGTTTTGGACGTTTTTATATGCGTGCGGCCTAGTCTTCGTCCATGGATACGCCCAGCCACACCGGCTCGGGCACGAGCTCGACGCCGAAGGCTTCGCGCACGCCGTCGCGGATCGTGCGGGCCAGCGCGACGATGTCTGCGGCGGTCGCGTTTCCGCGGTTGGTCAGCGCCAGGGTGTGCTTGGTGGACAGCGTTGCTGGGCCGGAGCCGGGGTAGCCCTTTGTGAATCCTGCGTTATCGATAAGCCAGGCTGCCGAAAGCTTTTCGTGCGGGGACGGTTCGCCCTGTGCTGAAGCGGTGGCGGGATGGCGGGGCATGCGGTCGGCGAGGGCATCGCCAAGCGTGGCGCGCACCTTGTCCTGGACGGCATCAGCGACGCTGGACTCGACCACGGGGTTGGTGAAAAAGGAGCCGGCAGACCAGGTGTCGTGGTCGGCGGCATCAAGCACCATGCCCTTGCCGCGGCGCAGCGCGAGGACCTCTTCGCGGACCTGGGCGACGGGGCGGCGCTCGCCGGGGGCATCGGTAAGCTGCCCAAAGCGCAGTGGGCGCGACAGCCCATCGGTGGTCAATTGCAATTCGACCTCGAGCACCACCGCGCGGCCGGTGAATTTCAGGTTGGAGTAGCGGTAGGCCAGATCAAGATCGGAGACGGGAACCCACTCATCGGCATCGGTGCGCAGGTTATACAGGCGCACGCGGGTCAAGACCTCAGAAATCTCGGCTCCATAGGCACCCACGTTTTGCACGGGCACCGCGCCCACCGTGCCGGGAATGCCGGAAAGGCACTCGATGCCGCCCAGGGACTGTGCCACGGATTCCGCCACGACCTCGTCCCATACCGCACCGGCTTGGGCGCGCACGAGGCCAGTCTCGGTATCCATGTCCACCACGGCAAAGTCGAGGACGACGGCGACCACGTCTACCTCGCCATCAGAAACCAACAGGTTGGAACCGCCGCCGACCACGATGAAAGGAACTTTTTCTTTCTCGAGGTACCGCAGTGCTGCAACCGCTGCTTCAGGCCGCGAACAACGCAACGTGACCCGCGGCTTTCCCCCCACGCGCAAGGTGGTGAGATCGGCAAAGCTCGCCGTGGGATCCACGTCTACGCCGTCGATTGCTGTGAGTTGTTGCGTAAAAAATTTATCAAGCACGTATACCAAGGTAGTCTGTTAAGCATGTCAACTCGTAGTGAAAACACCGTAACCATCAATCAGCCTATCGACATGGTTCACAAGGCGCTGCTCACCCAGGGGTACTGGGAGTACATCGTGGCAAACCTTTCCCCTGAGGCAGGCCAGGTTCACGATTTCTCCGATAACGTAGCAACTCTCTACGAGGTCCTGCCGACCAACCTCTTGCCAGAGGCAGTGCGCGCCATGGTCTCGCAGGACCTCAAGGTCAAGCGCGTGGTCACCGTGGGCGAGCTCAACGGCCAGGCCGCTGACGTCAACTACACCGCAGACGTCAAGGGCACCCCGGTGGACTTCAAGGGCGAGATTTCCCTGGCCGGCGAGGGCGAGATGACCAAGCTGACCTACACCAACGAGATCTCCGTCAAGATCCCGATGATGGGCGCAGCCATCGAGCCAAAGGTGGGCGAATCCCTGGCAGAGCTCTTTGATAACGAGGGCAAGCTGACCGAACAGTGGATTTCTGACAACTCCTAAGGCACTCACCCCTTAGAATTCCTTCACGCCCATGGCCGACCACGCTCATAACCTGCGCGCCAGCGCAGCAGCGGGTCGGCCTTTTGGCGTTATTACCCGCGGCACCACCAACTACAACCGGCTGCGGCGCTGCGATAGGTGGATAGTAGCCCACCCGGAGATTTCGGCCCTGCTGCGCCACGTGCGCACCCCGCTCGCGCTCGACGTGGGCTACGGCGTCTCCCATACCACCACCGTGGAGTGGGCGCGGTGGCTGCGCCGCATCAACCCCCGCGTGGATGTGCGCGGGTTGGAAATCCACCCGGACAGGGTACTGCCGCCGCGCGATGGCGTCCGCTTTGAGCTGGGCGGATTTGAGCTCGCTGACTACCGGCCGCAGGTGGTGCGCGCCTTTAATGTGCTGCGCCAATACGACGTAGACCAGGTTGCGGAGGCGTGGCAGACGGTGTGCTCACGCTTGGCCCCCGGCGGGTTCTTCGTGGAGGGTACCTGCGATGAACTGGGCCGGCGCGCGGCGTGGATCCTGCTCGATCAGCATGGCCCAAAGACGTTGACGCTCGCGTGGGATCCCTTCGACGTTGCTCGGCCTTCCGATGTGGCCGAGCGCCTGCCCAAGGTGCTCATCCACCGCAACGTGCCCGGCGAGCCCATCCACGAGCTCCTGCAGGCCGCCGATAGGGCTTGGGATCGCGCCGCCGGGTGGGCCCCGCACGGCCCGCGGGTGCGGTGGCGCATGGCACACGCCCTGCTTGCCGATGCCCCCTTCAACCTCCACCCTCCCCGCCGCCGGCTGCGCGATAATACGCTCACTGTGAGCTGGGAGAGCATCGCACCCCGCTAATATCCAGCACACATTGCCACCGGCCGCCTCATGCGCCACACTGGTAGTCATGGCTGCAAAGAAATCGGGCGGATCGCTCGCGTGGAAAACTGTCGTAGGCGTCCTCGTAGCGCTCCTTGTTATCATCCTCATCGCCGAGTTTGGCCTACGCTGGTTCATTGGTAATCAGATGACCGAGGAGTTTAAAAATAGCGCCAAGGAAGAAGGCATCGAGGTCACGGAAGATCCCTCTGTAAGCTTTGGCGGCAGCCCCCTCCTCTTTGGCCTGCTGCGCGGCTCGATTTCCCAAATGGATATGACCACGCCGTCGACCCTGCAGATCGAAGGATCGCAGATCAAGGGGCAACCCGCCTCTGAAATCCACGTGGAAGACATGTCGACGGATACCGATAACCCAGTAGCCGGTTTCCTCCGCGCCACCACCACCGTTCCGGATGACTATCTGCTGGCCAGCTTCCAAAAAGGAATCTCAGACCAATCCGGTAGCGAAACCATTGGAAATATGGTGGTCACTGAAATCACCGCGAATGACCAGAGCGACGAGCTGGAGGTGAAATTTGGCGGCGGTTTGGCCAGCCTTTCGCTCAAGCCCACCGCCCGCGACGGCAAGCTGGAGATCAATGCCACCGAGGCCGCAATCTTTGGGCTGTCGCTGCCTGAGCAGGCCACCAGCGCCATTTCTGATGCCCTGCAGGACGGCATGTCCGAGCAGCTCGTTGCCAATGACATGCAGGTCGAATCCGTGGACGTGGGGGATGGCAAGCTCACGCTGACCATCACCGGTACCGATGTCCCGATGAACGATATGGACCACTTCTCCGGCGAAAGCGGCGAACAGAAGAAGGCCGCCTAACACCGTCGCCGCAGAAGCACCCGACCTAGGGAGCGGGAAATTCTACGACGGGCAGCGAGCTGGACAGCTCGCTGCCTTTTTCTATGACGATCTTGTGAAAACCGGCCTGGGCGGCAGCGGTTTCCGCGAGGGACCGCGCCGGTTCTGTCTCCGGCAGGATGAGGCCCACGCGGGCCGGGTCTGGGCAGGCCTCGCGGATGGCGACGAGCTCGGCGAGGATAGGGGTGGCATCGGCAAGCGTGGCATCAACGCTGACCCACACCTCGTCCGCGCCGGACTGGATGGCTAGGCGGGCCTCAGAGGCCTTGATGAGCGTGTGGTGCCGGCCAGTGGGATAGCCCGCCACGGCGGTAATGCCCGCCGGCTCTGCCGCCGCCGCCACCGTCACGTGGTGCGGCGAGACCAGCACATGCTGCCCAGCGGCCTGCTCCCTGACCTCGGCGGCGGAAGCGTGCAGGAGATTTTTCATGCTTAGTAGCTGTAGTCGCCGTTGATGATGGCCTTGAGCTGCGGGCGCACGTCAAACCAGTAGATGCCGGTGATGACCGTGCCAATCCACGCCAAAATTTGCAGGCCGGTAGCCATCGCTACCGCCGAGCCCGCAAGCAGGCCTACCCATACCCATTTACCTTTGCGGTCGCCGGCCCGAAACGCATCCTCGCGCGTCGATGCCGCGAGTACTGCCCCGATGATGGCGGTAATGGTCAGGACCTGGAAGAAGTAGATGGGAAAATTATAGGCAATGTCAAGTAAGAGGTACATGCAAATTAATTCGTGGGTTCGTCGGTATCGATAACTTCGCCATCGATAATATTATCGTCCTTGTCCGCAGCAGCGGAATTGCCGTTCTTGGGCGCGTTCTTCTTCTCGTTCACGCGCTCCTGGGCATAGTCATACGCGTCCTTCACGCCCTCGCGGGTTTCCTGGTACGCATCCGCGAACTTGTCCTTGGCCTCAGAGAAAGCCTCCGAGTCGCGGGTTTCTTCCGCAGCCTTCTTAATGGACGCGCCCCACTGCTTGGCGGTAGTGGTGGCCTTATCCAGCATGCCGTCGTTCTCGCCCTGTGGGCCCTGCGCACCTGCGCCCTGCGCACCCTGATTCTCGCGCTCTTCCTGCAGGCGGCCACCGAAATCCTTGGCGGTATTCAGCGCGGACGCGCCAGCTTCCTTCAGGGAATCAAAAAGCTTCTTCTTCTCAGTCATGAAAACCTCCGTGTGATGAATTATTCCGGCGCATTAGGCGCCGAAAATGAGATGATTAACAGCATATATGGCCAAGCCTGCCAGAGAGCCGACGATCGTGCCGTTAAGGCGAATAAATTGCAGATCCTTACCCACCATCAGCTCGATATTCTGCGAGGCCTCCTGCGCATCCCAGCGCTTGATGGTCTCCGGGATGATCGCGATGATCTCCGGGGCGAATTTCTCCACCGCGTAGCGCGCGGCCTTGTCCACAAGGTCATTGGCTTGGGCCAAGAACTCGGAATCCTCGAGCAAACGGTGCGCCAATTCCTTCACCTTGGCCGTCATCTTCTGCCGCAGGAAAGACTCCGGGTCATTGAACTGATCAATCAGCGTGGTGGAAATCGTGCGCCACATCGCCGCCGGCGCCTGCTGCACCTGATAAGAGGCGAGCATCTCTTGCTTGATGTTCTCGATGCGCTCGCGCATATCGGCATCCCATTGCAAGTCCGCAGCCAGCTTGGACAGGTTGCGGCGAATGGCCAGGCGGGCCTCGTGGTTGCCATCGCGGCGGACTTCCTCGGCGAAATTAACGAACTCGCTATAGACCTTGTCCCCCACCATCTCGCGGGCAAAACGCGGCGCCCACCCGGGCATGCGCTCATCGATGGCCGTGACCACCGTCGATTCCATGCCGAGAATCTTCTTGTGCGCCCAGTCAATGAGGTCATCCTCCAGCGGGCGCGCCTTGCCGTCCGCGATATAGCCCTCCAGCAACCGGCCCAACGGCGGGCCCCACTCCGGCTCCGCCAGGCGGTCCATGACCTGGGTGCGGATGAACTGCTCTGCCTCAGCAGGGTCGAGGTCCTCCACCACGCTGGCGGCGCGCTGGCCAATCCATTCGGAGACTTCCTCTGCCTTGCCGGGTTCTGCCCCCTGGCGCGCCAGCCACAGCGGCAGCTCCGCATCCCGCACCTTGGCGCTCAGTGCATCCGCGGTCAGGAAATTCTCCTCTACGAAGTCCTTCAGCGCATCGCCCACGCGGTCCTTATTATTCGGAATCAACGCCGTGTGCGGGATGGGCAGGCCCATCGGCCGGCGGAATAGCGCAGTCACCGCGAACCAGTCCGCCAGACCACCGACCATGCCTGCCTCCGCCGCCGCACGCACGTAGCCGACCCACACCGGGGCCCCGCTTTCCGATGCCTGCCACCACGAGCACCCCAAAAAGATCACCGCCGCCAGCAAAAGCAGCGACAGCGCAATTGCCTTCCACCGCCGCAGGTCCGCCCGGCGCGCCTCCTGGTTGCCGGCCTGCGGCACACCGGTGCCTGACGATGCCGGCTCCCTCGCCGTATCGAGCCCTGCGTCCGAGCGGTGCGTCATGTGTTCTCCTTGGGGATTGTGAAGGTGCATTCGAGCTTCGGTCTATAACACTAGTGGGCATTGCGGGGACGCAAGGTAGCTGGCTTGGCTAAAATCGATCTTTAGCTTTTCAAACCACTGAAATGCACTTCCCAGTGGCGTAGATCGACGAAGGACGATTCAGGTGGCACGACTCAACCTCAAAGCAATCGAAGAACGCATCAAGCCCCTTGCCGGGCAAGATGACTATGACCGCGAGTTCATCTTTGATCTCATGCTCGCATACGGCCGCTCCAAGGGTAATATCACGCGTCTGCGCAATGGCTCGCTCAACATTGCTGAGGATCCCGAGCACGAGGTAGCCCAGAAAAACATCGTCTACTTCCGTGAGACCACCGGCGATCTTCTTGAAGAACTTGAATGCCTGCGTGTGTCCCCCACGGTGGTGAAGTTTGCCACCCGCTTTGTCATCGTCACCGATTACACGGAGATGATCGCGTACGACCTGAAGACTAGGGAGAACCGTACGTTCCCTCTGCGCGAAATTGACCAGCATTTCACCTTCTTCTTACCTTGGGCCGGCATGGAAAAGGCCCAGTACACCGCCGAATCCCACGCGGATGTCAAAGCTGCGGAGAAGATGGGCACGCTATTCGATGAGCTCGCTTCCGCCAACCCCAGCATCATGAAAGACCCCGAACAGCGGCACGGTCTGAACGTATTTTTCACCCGTCTGCTGTTTTGTTACTTCGCCGAAGACACCGGAATCTTTGGTGAGAATCAGTTCACCAACGCGGTAGGCTCGCACACGCTGGAAGATGGCTCCGACACCGCCGATTTCATCCGCGACATGTTTGCCGCCTTGGATGAACCAGACCCGACGAAAAAGCCCAGCCACTTGGCGGACTTCCCTTATGTCAACGGCCGTCTCTTCCGCGCCGACGCCCACCTGACGGTGCCGCGCTTTCCCCCAAAGCCCGTGAGATGCTCATCGAGCTCGGCCGCCAGATTTGGCTCAACATCAACCCAGACATCTTCGGCTCCATGTTCCAGGCAGTCGTTGCACCAGGCAAGCGCTCCAACTTGGGCCAGCACTACACTTCAGTGCCCAACATCCTCAAGACCATCGAGCCACTATTTATGGATGATCTCAAAGAGGAGTTCGACAAAGCCTACGACAGCACCAACAAGTTAGATAAGCTTCTCAACCGCATCGCCCGCATCAAGGTCTTCGACCCAGCCTTTATGCGCAAATCAAGTCTCTCATGCGAGAACCAAGTCCTAGCGGCAATAGCCGCTTAGCATGAAGGGCGATGACTCTAGCTACGTAAACAGTCCATGGATTGTGTTCTTGGACGAACTACCCATACACCTGCCGTATCCCTCCACTGACCTTGAAATGAGCCTAGTCATGCAGAACTTTTCTCAGGCCTCTACAGAACTTGTTTCCAACCTGCACAAGATCGAATCAGAACTTAACCTCGACAAGCGCACCAGTGCGGAAGATCAACTTAAGGTTCCAATTCACAATTTTCTAACTGAGGGGCCCGACCCCCGGAAAGTGGACACATCGGGGGCTAGCTATGCTGCTGTGGTCAGTATAGCCGAAGACTTGGTTTCAAAGACATCAGGAGCTACGAGATTGCACCAGGAGTGCCGCCTGCGCGTGTTGTAGCGCATGCACCACCGGAAGA
>NZ_JBEHGF010000015.1:0-59067 GCF_040225725.1 Corynebacterium sp. KPL4015
CCTAAAAATCCCGAGTTAGGGATCCGCCCCCGTCCACCCCACCCGCGAGATTGACAAACTACATAGGAACACCCCCCCGGAAAGTAGACACGTCGGAGGGTAGCTATGCTACTTGGCTCAATGTAGCTGAATTAAGTGCTTCGAAGTCATCGGGGGCTTGAAAGTTGCACCAGGAGTGTCGTCTGCGCGTGTTGTAGCGTATGCACCACCGGAAGACTTCCTGGCGGCAGCTGATTGGACTTTCGAAGACCTTCCAATCACGCAGGACTTCACGCTTGAAAGCGGCGTTAAACGATTCTGCTAGGGCGTTATCGGCACTTGTACCCACCGCTCCCATGGATTGGCGCACACCAAGCTGGGCGCAGTGGTCCCTAAATGCCTGCGATGTGTAAACACTGCCGTAATCGGAATGGAAAATTGCCCCTGTAAGGCTTCCGCGGACCTTTCTAGCATGAGACAAAGCTTCGATAACCAGCGATACCCGCATGCGATCCGCGAGTGCATGGCCAACGAGCTTGCGCGAGTAGGCGTCGATGACTGTGGCCAGGTACATATTCTTGCCGCCCTTACACGGCAGGTACGTAATGTCGCCTACGTACACGTGGTTGGGCCTGTCCGCAGTGAATTTGCGGCCTACTAAATCTGGCATGGCTCGGTCGCCAGGCTTACGCCGAGTGGTGATGCATCGACGCTGTTTCGAAAAGCCTTTAAGCCCCATGGATTTCATGATGCGTGCGACCTTCTTGTGATTGATTGGGCGAATGCCCGAATCGTTGTTGAGGCTTGCAGCGATGCGTTTAGCGCCATAAAGCCCATGCTCATCATCGAAGATGGTCTTGATTCTTGCGCCAATAAGAGCATCAGCACACATCTTTAACCTGCGCTTTTCGCGGGTATTGAGCCATTTATAGAACGAGGAGCGATTGAGCTTTAACACGTGACACATCCGCTTGACCGAGTACTCGGTTCGGTGGCCATAGACAAACTGGAAGCGGATTACCAGCGTGTCTCTTTGGCAAAATACTTCGCGGCCTTGCGCAGGATGTCGCGTTCTTCGCGCAGCTTCGCGTTCTCTCTTTCTAACTGACAGATCCGCTCTGAATCAGTCATCACTTGAGCTTCATCGCGCAGGGTCTTCGTGCGGGCACGTTTGCCGGTGCCGTACTGCTTGATACAAGAATAAAGTGAGGAACGATTGACTCCTAGCTCTGCTGAAGCCACGTGAAGTGAGAGGTCCTCATTATTTTCGCAGAGGGCCACAGCATCACGTTTGAAGTGTTCGGAATACCTAGGCATGGTGGTAGATTACCTTTCTTCCCAACCCAACCGGGCTGGATATCAGGTGTCTACCTAACAGGGGTCAGGTCCTTTGCTACTTTTTGCCGCAATGGGGTTCCTTTCTAACTTTGGATGTTTTTATCAGTATTGGTTTTGTGAGATTTTTGGGTATTGGCGTTGTCAAATCGTTGTCGCAAAACGTGGCAACATAAATTACTCCCTGGTCAGACCCTTACATTACGTTAGTTGGTGTGAGTTCGAGTCTCACCAGGGGCACATTTCAACCCCGCTTCCTTCCGGATAAATATCCACGGAGGAAGCGGGGTTTCGTCATGCCACCTTGTTTATCTTGCTGCTGCCTCGATTGTGCGTATATCCTTCCGCGAATTGCATATTTACACAACGCTCGAGAAGCATAGCCGTTGCAAAATAACACGTTCTTCCCTCGAGACTTTAAGCACAAGCCCATCTCATATAAGGTAGATAACCGTTAAAGTAATGAAAGATATGCAGACTTAAACCACCGCGGGCGATGGTGCACCACGCCGTTCGGTCTTGAGCCACGAGTTTTTTGGCACCCCGAGTGGCCCGTCAGCCGCAGTCATGTCTTATACCCAGGTAGATTTCTAATTTATGCAGTATATTTTGAACGCCATTCGTGGCGCCCTCATCGGTATGGCCGAGCTGGTTCCCGGCATCTCCGGCGGAACCGTCGCCCTCATCGTGGGGATTTATGAGCGCGCCGTCCGCAATGCCAATGACCTCATCTCCGGCAACTTTAAAAAGGTCGAGTGGTCCTTTCTAGGCTCCGTCGCCGTCGGCATGCTCATCGCCGTCTTTGGCTTTTCCACGCTCCTGTCCAACTTTGTCGACAGCAACGTCTCTGCCTCCAGCGCCCTCTTTTTAGGCATGGTGGTCGTCTCCATCATCGTTCCGCTTTCCATGTTGTCCAAGGCGGAGCGCACCGCCCCCTCCTCCATCATCGCGTTTATCGCTGCTGCCGTCGTGATTTTTATCGTCACGGGCTTTACCTCCGAGCCGCAGAATGACCCGAGCCTCATCGTGGTCTTCTTTGCCGCAGCGATTGCTGTATGCGCGCTAATTCTGCCGGGTATTTCTGGCTCGCTCATCTTGCTGACCATGGGGCTCTACCAGCCGATCATCGGCGCGGTATCGGACCGTGAATTAGGCACCATGGGCGTCTTTGCACTGGGTGCCCTGTGTGGCCTCGCCGCCTTCATCAAATTGCTCAATTATTTGCTGAGCACCCACCGCGCGCCCACCCTGGCCGCCATGGCGGGCTTCATGCTGGGTTCCCTGCGCGCCCTGTGGCCGTGGGGTGCTGACCAGGACGCTTCTTCGGGCGCCATCATCGGATACTTCATCCTCGGTGCCATTATCGTGTCCATCTTCATCTATGTAGACCGCAGGAACGCGCAAGCCATCGAGGAAAGGACGGCGGAATATTAATGCCCTGGGCGATTAATCATCGACCACTAACGGCCGCCGTGATGGCGTGCGTACTCCCCTTGAGCGCGTGCGTGGTCAACGAGGAGGATTCGACTCCAGAGGGCTGGCAGGAACCCCAGACCAGCGAAGTTCCCGAAATTGCCGCGATGTACCACGACGATGACGGTGTGCTCACGGCAGGTACAAACCCGCCCTATGCCCCATTTCAGCTCAAGGACTCCCACGGCGATCTGCAGGGCGTAGAGCTCGACCTTGCCCGCGCCGTCGCAGGCGTGCTGGGCCTGAAATTCCAGGCCCTGGAGCAAGACTTTTCCATGATCCTGCCCGCGGTCCAATCCGGCCAGATAGACATGGGCGCCTCCGGGTTTACGGATACGGCCGATCGCCGCGATGAGTTCGACTTCGTGGACCACCTCTATGCGGGCATCCAGTGGGCAGAGCTTGTCGATGGCCCCAATAGGGTCGATCCCCAAAACCCTTGCGGTCTGACCGTCGCCGTGCAGCGCACCACCGTGTCAGAGACCGATGATGTGCGCCCCAAGCAAGAAGCCTGCGATGGCAATCTCACCGTCTTGTCCTATGACACCGGGGATAACGCCGCGCTCGCCGTCCTTATGGGCCGCGCCGATGCTTTATCCGCGGACTCGCCAGTGACCGCTTGGGCGGTCAATCGCTCCGAGGGAAAGATGCGCGCTGTGGGCGATATGTTCCAGGCCTCCCCTTACGGCTTCGCGGTCCCGAAGGACTCGGACTTGGCCAAGGCCTCAGCCGCTGCCCTCCAGCACCTCATCGATACCGGTGAGTACGCGGAGATCTTGGCCCGCTGGGGAATTGAAGATGGATTAGTAGACCAGGCGATGATTAATGAAAGGCCCATCAATGGTTAACGAGCACAAAGAGGCAGCCAGCCCCACGGCACAGCAGGAGGCACCCGCCAAGATCGAAGCCCGGCCACTGCGCCACCCCTGGCGATGGATCTTTGCCGCTGTGCTGCTGATCCTCGGCCTGTGGTTTGTCATTGCCTCCGCGCGCAATGAGGCCTTTGGGTGGGATACGTACTTTCAGTATCTCTTTGACCAGCGCATCGCCATTGCCTCCCTGCACACGATTGCAATCACCATCTTGTCCATGATCATTGGCGTGGTAGGCGGCGCCATCCTCGCCGTGATGCGTATGTCGCCCAACCCCATCCTGCGCGCCATTTCCTGGATCTTCTTGTGGATCTTTCGCGGCACCCCGATTTATGTCCAACTGGTCTTCTGGGGCTTGCTCTCCGCGATTTACCAGTCCATCAACTTAGGCTTTACAGAGGTCTCCCTACAAAGCGTGTTGACCAATGCCTTCTTCTTGGCGGTCATGGGCTTGGGCCTCAACGAGGCCGCCTATATGGCCGAAATCGTGCGCTCGGGCATTTCCTCGGTGCCAGAAGGGCAAAAGGAAGCCTCCAAGGCCCTCGGCATGTCTTGGTGGATGACCATGCGGCGCACCGTATTGCCGCAGGCGATGCGCATCATCATCCCGCCGACAGGCAATGAGTTCATTTCTCTGCTCAAGACCTCGTCACTGGTGGTAGCTATCCCCTATACTCATGAAATCTTCGGCCGCGCTACGGACATTTCCGCCGCCCTCTTCCAGCCCATTCCGCTCTTGATGGTCGCCGCCTCCTGGTACTTGGTCATTACTTCCCTACTCATGGTGGGCCAGTACTTCCTCGAGCGCCACTTTGAGCGTGGCGCCACCCGCGAGCTCACCGGGCGCCAACTTGCCGCGCTTGCCGATGCCGAAGGGACTATCCCCCGCAACGTCTCCGTAATCCAGGAGGGTAAAAACTAATGAACACTCCCATGATCTCCGCGCAGAATGTGCACAAATCCTTCGGCCAATTCGAGGTGCTCAAGGGCATCGACTTAGAGGTCCAACCCGGCGAGGTTGCCTGCCTATTGGGCCCTTCCGGATCCGGTAAATCAACCTTCCTGCGCTGCGTCAACCACCTGGATAAGGCCACGGCGGGCCGCCTTTATGTCGATGGTAAGCTCATTGGCTACCGCGAAAAGAACGGAATCCTGTACGAAATCAGCGAGAAGCAAGCTGCACAGCAGCGCTCCGATATCGGCATGGTATTCCAATCTTTCAATCTCTTTCCCCACCGCACGGTGATTGAAAACATCATTGAAGCACCAATGCAGGTCAAGAAGGTGCCGGAGGATAAGGCCCGGAAGCGTGCCATGGAGCTTTTAGAGGAGGTGGGACTTGCTTCCAAGGCCGATAACTTCCCGGTTCAGTTATCCGGCGGCCAGCAGCAGCGCGTTGCCATCGCCCGCGCCGTGGCGATGGATCCCAAGCTCATGCTTTTCGATGAACCCACTTCCGCCCTCGATCCCGAGCTCGTTGGCGAGGTCCTTCGCGTCATGAAGGATCTCGCGGCCCAGGGCATGACCATGCTCGTGGTTACCCACGAGATGGGTTTTGCGCGCGAGGTTGCCGATAAAATCTTCTTCATGGATGGCGGCGTAGTCCTAGAATCCGGTACCCCGGCTGAAGTGCTTGAGAATCCACAGCAGCCGCGCACCAAGGAGTTCTTGTCCTCACTGCTTTAGGTAAACCTCGCGCGGTGCCAGCCGCGCCCTAGGCACCGTAGGTGACGACGCCACGAATCAGCGCACTGAGAGCGCCGAGGCTAGCTACCGATAGCGACAATGCTCGCGCAATATCCCTGGAGACTACATGCGCGATGCGCGAGCCCAGCCAGATGCCGATGAACATTCCGGCAATGCCTGCGGGCCAAATGATCCAGGGCAGGCCATCGAATGTCGCAGCACCGAGCGCGGTCTTGGTGATAACGGAAAAGATTCCACCCACCACAAAAATCGGCTGCAAGGTCGCCGTATACATGGCTTGCGGCCATTTGGCCGCCTGGGCGTAGACGGTAATAACCGGGCCTGCCACTCCCACCAGGGTATTGGTAAAACCGCCAAGGATGCCCGCAGAAATGGCCGGTCCTTTGCCTGCCATCGGCGGGACGAACTTACCGCCGTAAGTCACCACCGCCAAGGCGATAAGAAGCGCTGCACCCACCACTATCAATAGCCCTGCGGTATCGATCTTGCTAATCAACGCCGCGGCCGCCAGAGAACCGATAATCATCACGGGCGCGATGAGCCCAAACATTCTCCAGCTCACATTGCGGCGAACAGTCACCGTGGTGAGCAGCGCATTGACCGCCGCCAAGACGTTGATCACGAGGATGCCTTCTACTGGGCCCATCACCAACATGAGAATGGGCCCGCCGATGAGGCCAAGCCCCATGCCGGAGACGCGTTGCAGCGTGGATCCCGCAACAACGACGGCAAAAATAATCAGCGCCAATATCATCGGCGGTATTTTTCCTTCACCGCTTGAACTACCGGATCCGGAAGCATCCCGGTGACCTCACCGCAGAATTGCGCGACCTGCTTGCACAGCGAAGAGCTGATGTAGCCGTACTTTTCATCGGTAAGCAAAAAGACCGTATCGATGCCAGATAAACGCCGGTTCATCTGGGCCATCGGCAGTTCGTATTCATAGTCCAGGGAAGAACGCAGCCCCTTGACCAAAACGTCGACGCCGTGCTGCGAGGTATAGTCCACGAGCAGGCCGGACCAGTAGTCCACGTTAATGCGCGCATCCACGCTTTGCCGGATGAGATCCATGCGCTCGTGCACGCTAAATAACCCGGAAGGCTTTTCTGGGTTGCCAGTAACAAGCACCGTAACCTCATCAAACATCTCGCTGGCGCGCTCAAAAATATTCACGTGGCCAAGAGTGATGGGATCAAAAGACCCGGGACACACGGCTGTGGTCATAAAATATCTCTTTCTCTAGTTATCTAAGGTGTCATCGGCATCGTCGGTACCGGGACGGGTATAGACTGCCATATCCATGCGCGCGATGCCGAAGGTGCGCTTCTTTAATTTCTGCCCCGTCGGCGCAAACCCTTCTGGCCAGTCGGTCTCGGGTGATTCAACGTGGCGTTCAATGACCACCATCGCGTTATCCGTCAGCACCGGCTCTACTGCGGCGATGAGCCCGGGGACATCATCAAACGCATAAGGCGGATCGGCTAAAACCAGATCAAAGTAGCCGCGCGGGGCGCCTGCCAGGTACGTCGATACCTTCCTTTCCTCCACGCGGGCACCAGGATGCTTCACCACGCCGATGTTGTGCTTGATGATGGAGACCGCCGCAGGGTTGGACTCCACCAGCACCGCCTCGTCTGCCCCACGGCTTAATGCCTCCAAGCCCAAGGCGCCGGATCCCGCAAACAGGTCAAGCACCTTGGATCCCGGGAATCCCCAACGGGCATTCAACGAGGAAAAGAGGCCTTCCCTCGCGCGATCAGCGGTCGGGCGCGTTCCCTCTGCCGGAACTTTAATAGTCCGCCCCCGCGCTTCGCCTGCAATAATCCGCGTCATTTACGCTTCTCCAATCTCCATAATTAAGTCTCCGCCAATAACATCGCTAAAATCCGCCACCACTATGCGCGAAATCGTCCCTGGACCAGGGGACACGACCGGCGATTCCAGCTTCGTTGCCTCAACGGTAGCGAGCTCCTGACCAGTGGTAATTTTCTCACCTACATCGACATGGCAGCGAACGATGCCCGCGAAGGGGGCGTAGATTTTCATACCTATAGCCTATCCCCTCTTAGTTTTTCTCCAAGTATTCCTGCTCGCTTTGGCTCAAATTCCGCGTCAGCTCCTCGGCCAACTGGGGATTGCGCTGGACCATGGCATACGCATCCGCGTGAGTGCGCTCGACAATATCTTGGTCATCGGCAAGGTTGAGCAACCGCAGCGTCCGGTGCGTGCCAGATTGCACCGCACCCAGGATATCGCCCTCGTGGCGTTGCCGAAGGTCTAATTCCGCAAGGTCAAACCCAGATGAAGTCTGGGCAATCTGGGTTATGCGCCGATACGAGGCCGAATTATCCTCCGCTTTCGTATGCATCAGGCAAATCGATGCGTTCCCGCCGCGCCCTACGCGCCCGCGCAATTGGTGCAGCTGGGACACGCCGAAATTCTCTGCCTCTCGGATGAGCATGACCGTGGCGTTGGGAACATCGACGCCCACCTCGATGACCGTGGTCGATACCAAGATATCGATCTCACCCCGGGCAAATGAGGTCATCACCTCATCCTTATTCGGCATCTTGCCGTGCAAGATATCTACCCGCAGTCCCTTAAACGGGCCGGCGGCAAGCTGTTCTGCCAATTCAAGCACGCCGCCCTCGCCTTCTATGCGCGGGCAGACGATATAGGCCTGGTGGCCATGCGCCACTTCCTCACGGATGCGCTCGAGCGCCCGCGCCACCCATATGGGTCGCCACTCCGCCACCACGGCGGACTGGATCGGTTTTCTCCCGCCGGGCAGCTCAGCGAGCGTCGATACCGCGAGATCACCGAAAATCGTCATGGCGATGGTACGCGGGATGGGGGTTGCCGTCATGACCAAGACGTGGGGACTTATCCCCTCGCGCGTCTTAGAGCGCAGGCTATCGCGTTGCTCGACGCCAAAGCGGTGCTGCTCGTCCACGATCACCAACCCCAAATCGAAGAACTCAACCGATTCTTGAATGATGGCATGCGTGCCGATGACGATATTCGCCTCACCCGAGACGATATCCAGGAGGGCCTGGCGCTTCTCGGCGGTCCGCATGGAGCCGGTTAAGAGCACAACCTTGACACCTTCTGGAACCGACGTGCCAATAGAGGCCGCGTGCTGGGAAGCCAAAACCTCGGTGGGAGCAAGCAGCGCCGCTTGGCTCCCGGCATCGATGGCCTGCAGCATGGCGCAGGTGGCGACCATCGTTTTTCCCGAGCCCACCTCGCCCTGCAACAGGCGCATCATGGGTAAGGAGCCAGACAGGTCATCGTCGATCTCAGTGATGACCCTGCGCTGGCCTTGCGTGAGCTCAAAGGGCAGGTGGGTCAATAACTCTTCGCGGAAGCCGCCCAAAATAGCGGGCATCGTCGGCGCCGTGTGCGCGTGCGCATCGCGTTGGCGCAGCGCCATGACCAAGCCAATGGAGAGCGCCTCGTTGTACTTGAGGCGCTGGATCGCGCGCTGTGGGCCAGCCGCGCCGGGCTCATGGATTTCGCGCACCGCTTGGTCCAGGCTGATAATCATCTGCTGATCTAAAGGTTCCCGGATGGTTGGGGTGTGCGAGAGCACGTAGTGGATGGCCCCCATGAGGTACCACGAGGTGATCTTTGCCGTGGCGGGGTATACCGGTATCCATTCCCTCTCGAGCAATAATTTATCGAGTCGGCCGAATTGGGATAGGTTGCGCAGGGATCCGGTTGCCTTCTGCGGCTTTTTCTTTCCCGTCGCTGGCGCCTGTTCGCGGTAGGCGGCGAGTTCCCCGTCTGGGCGCCCGAAGGCATCGATTTCTACGAAATCCGGCTGCTGTAGCTGGGGCTGTTGACGGAAGTATTTTAATTTCCCGCTCATCATCACCCGCTGCCCGCGGTGGAGCATGCGCAAGACGTACATGGCGTTAAAGAACGTGGCGATGATATGGCCATCGAGTTGGACGTTGATGATAGTCGTCTTGCCCGTATCGCGGGTTGTTATTCCCGTTACGGTTCCGGTGACGGTGACGATATCGCCCTCGGCGGCATCGCCAAGCCCCACGTCTTGATTATGGCGAATGTAATCGCGCGGATAGTGCGCTAAGAGTTCCCCGCAGGTCTTATATCCCAACGCTTTGGTGATCTTCGTGGCGTCTTTTTTATCCAGTACCTCGGTCAGAGGGCGGTCATCCTGCCAGCCAAGCATCGCTATTCCACCCCAATCTCGGTGGGAATATCCGGCACCTGCAAGGCCACCACATCGACGCCGAGCTCTGCCGCCAATTCTTCTTGCGAGATGTTAAGCGGGCTAATGACCGTGACCTGTTCCCCGCCGGCCGCAAGCAACTGGCGGCACGTCTTAGCGATGGCTGCCGCAGTTTCTTCTGCTGGGTGTGCCACCCGCATCGAGTGAGCCGCATCGCGCATGGATTCTACGACCGCGGCGGTATCCGCATTATCCGACTCATAGACGGAGATGGCGGCTAGCCCCGCCGCAAGGGAAGAAATCTCCACCGTATGCGCCGCAGTTGCGTGTTCTTCTAACCCGCTGGATAAAACGATGTCCTCGCCCGCCGCCTGGATTTTTTCTCCTGGTTCGACCACCGTAACCCCAGCGGACTGCACCAGCTCAGCCATGGGGCCGGCGGGCACCGCAGCGTAGACGGTGCGCGTATTACCGCCGCCAGTGTTTTCTCGCTGGGCAGGGGCTTCCGGAAGTGCCTCAAGGCGCAGGTTGCTGACAGATCCTGCGGCAAAGGCGGTTTCGATGACCTTGCCGGCTTGGGTGGAATGGATGTGGATCGAGGCGCTATCGTCGCCTGCTTGCGCGATGACCAAGCTCGTGCCCAAGGGAGCAATCTTCTCCTTCAGCGCCGCGCTATCGCCTTGAAAAAAGAAGACCACCTCAAGTTCGGTGACGGTCTCCGGCACGGATTCGGGTGCGTGGCTGGTCGTGCCCTCGATTTCTGAAAGGAGGGTTTCTAAAAGGATGACCAGTCCGGCACCGCCCGCATCTACCACCCCAGCTGCACGCAGTTCTGGCAGCTGCGAGGGTGTTTCCGCTAGCGCCGTGCGGGCAGCCAAAATCGTCTCCGATACGACGCCGTGAAAACTGGAATCGGGTTGCCGCGCGGTGCTTTCCGCTGTTTCTGCGGCGCATCGCAGTACGGTAATAACCGTTCCTTCCACCGGTTCCGCAATCGCGCGGTCCACGAGCTCTACCGCATGCATAAGCGAAGCTGCAAAGATGGCGCCATCGATGGTGGAATCCACGGTGGCCTCCGCTACTCCGCGCAGGACCTGCGAGAGCACCATCCCGGAATTTCCCCGCGCCCCGCGCACGGCCCCCATGGCTAGCGCAGCCGCAATGTCGCCGTCGGCCTTTTCCACCTCGGCCACGGCGGCTTCCATGGTGTGCGCCATATTCGAGCCGGTATCTGAATCCGGCACTGGGAAGACGTTGAGCGCGTTAATTTCGGCGCGCCGATGGGAAAGCTCGCCTACAGCGCGGTGCGCCCAATTGCGCAATCCGTGAGCGTCCAGCGTGCTGGGATATGACATGCGCAATAGTTTACAAGTCCCACGCTATCTCCCGCGCGCCTTGGTCCCGCAAATGGGCGTTTGCCCGGGAAAATGGGCTGGAGCCAAAGAACCCGCGGCTGGCTGAAAGCGGCGAAGGGTGCGGGGAGGTAATGCAGGGAACATCGGGAAGGAAGCGCTCGCAGGATTGGGCATCGCGGCCCCATAAAATCGCGACCATCGGGGTGCGGTTGAGGGCGCGGATGGCGGCCTCGGTCACCTCTTCCCAGCCAATACGCCGGTGCGAACCCGCCTGGCCCGGTGCCACGGTCAGCACCCTGTTAAGGAGCAAGACTCCCTGGTCGGCCCAGGCGCTTAGATCGCCGTCCTCACGCCCGCGAACGCCCACATCGTCATACAGCTCGCGGTAAATATTGACCAAGGACCTCGGGGGCTTGACCCCCGGCTTGGTGGAAAAGGCCATCCCCATCGCGTGGCCCGGGGTGGGATAGGGGTCTTGGCCAACGATGAGCACGCGGACATCGTCAAGCGGCATCTGCAATGCCCTGCACACGTCTTCTGCCGGCGGCAGGTAATCCTGGTTGTCCAGCGCATGAGAAATACGTGGCCACTGCTGCTCCAGCACCGGCGCGAGAACCGGTTCCCACGAGGGATGGTAAGTCGGGTGCATATCTAAAATCCTGCCCACCCTTCTGCATAACGGGGTTGTTTACCGCCCACCGTAACGCCGCTGCCGCGCGAGACGGTGCCGATTTCCCGGAAACCTGAAGGCGCTTGCTTTGCGGTAGTTCCGATCAGGGTATGGTCCTCGCCGCCGGCAAGGATCCACTCCCACGGATCGCATTCGAGGACGGCGGCCGCGGCGTGCAGGAGTGGATCGGGCTGGATGGCATCAGCATCCAAATCAATGTGTACACCAGAGCGCTGCGCCATGGTCCCACAGTCTTGGATGAGGCCATCGGAATTATCGGTCATGGCCGTAACCTCGGCGGCGCGGGCGATAACACCGCGGCCGGGGCTGAGCCACGGGGCGCATTGGGCATCAATAAGCGGGTATAAATCCGCATGCTCTGCCGGCAGATCGCGGCCAAAGCGCTGCAGCAAGGACAAGCCGGCCGCGGCGTGGCCAATCGCTCCGTGGGCCACGACCTTCTGGCCCGCGCGCGCCGCATCAAGGGTCAACGCGGCCCGGCTGCCGCCCAGAAAGCCAATGGCAGTGATGTTGATGACCAGCAAGTCTGATTTCGTAATATCTCCGCCCACCAGCTCAGCGTTGTAGAAAGAGCAATGCTCGGCGATGCCCCTGGCCACACCCCTGACAAAACTCACCGGCGTATCCCCCGGTGCGGCGATGGCTAAAAGCGCCGCCACTGGGCGCGCTCCCATGGCTTCAATATCGGCGAAGTTGCGCAGGATGGCCTTCTTGCCAATTTCGCGCGGGGTGGACCATTCCCGCAAGAAGTGCCGGCCATCTACCATCAAATCGGTAGAGGCCACTGTGCGTGAATTAGGCGGTGCCCCGAAAAGCACAGCAGCATCATCGCCATTCAAGCTGCTGGGGGCAGCCGCGGTAATTTCTCGAATCACCGCCTGCTCCCCCACGTCTGCGAGAGTCTGACTTAAGTTCACCGGCGTCCTTTCGATAAAATGAGCCCCTATGACATCCCAATTTAACCGCACCGCGATCTTCATTTCACTTGGGTTGTCCATAGTGATGGTTTTAGCGGTCCTTTTCGGCGCGAAATACGTATTCACAAACACGGCCAAGGCCCCCGTGGCGGTCTCCCCGGTCGATTCCCCGGAGGCCGATTCGCAGGCATGCACGGACTTTGTGCATGCGCTTCCCGATGAAGCCATGGGCCAACCGCGCGCCGATATTGCAGAACCCGTCCCCGCTGGCGTTGCCGCCTGGGCCGCCAGTTCCCAAGAAAAGGTGACGGCGCGCTGCGGTGTTGCCATGCCTTTCCAGTACACCGATTACTCCACCACGCAAGATATCAACGGTGAGCAGTGGTTCAAGGTCAAGGATGCGACCTCTGGCTCCAACCTCTCTACCTGGTACTCGACCCAGCGCTTTCCCGTCGTGGCAGTAACGACCTTTAATGACGAAAAACCGCAGGACCTCAATGAGGCCGTTGCCACCTTGGAGAATAAGCCAGCGGAGACCCACCCTGCCCCATTGCGCAATCTGAAACCGGCAAAAAATGACCGCTGCGCCGCGGTAGAAAAGGCATTACCGGATGAGATTGCTGATGGCTACCACCGCCGCGATGTAGACGATGAGGACACCTACGTGTGGAGCTCTGAGGGGTACGAGGATATCGTCGCGCGCTGTGGCGTCGCCCAGCCAGAAAACTACGAGGCGGGCGTGCAGCTCCAGCAGGTCAACGATATCGCCTGGTTTGAGGATACGACCTTGGAGCAAGGCACGACTGCGGGAACCTGGTTTGCGCTAGGCCGCGAGAATTACCTGGCGCTGCACGCCCCGCAGGATTCCGCGCAGGCAGCATTGGTGGCCCTCAGCGATATCACCGCGGAGCACATTCCAGAAAGGTAAAACCAGCGTGACTGCCGTACCGCGACGTTACGCGGTACGGACCTGGGCGCGGGCAATGAGGACCTCAAGCAGCGTGGGATAATCCACGCCAGAGGCCGCCAACACCTGCGGGTACATGGAAATCGGCGTAAATCCCGGCAGGGTGTTTACCTCATTGATGTACAGGCCTTCTTCGGTGACGAAGAAATCCACGCGGGACAGGCCTGCGCAGTTGAGCGCCCTAAAGGCCCGAATCGCCATTTCGCGCAATTGCGCCGTGAGTTCTTCTGGGAAAGGCGCGGGAATCTGGGCCGTGACCACGTTATCTAGGTACTTGGTCTCAAAACCATAGAAGCCCTCATCGGAGTCATCTATGCCCTTGAGCAGGGCCGGCACTGAGGCAATCAGCTCGCCATCCGGGTATTGCAGGACGCCGACTTCCACCTCGCGGCCGACGATCTCTGGCTCGACCAAAATCTTGTCATCGTCTTCCAGGGCAATGCGTACAGCTTCTGGGAAATCTGCCCAGTCGCTCACCTTGGATACTCCAATTGAAGAGCCCCCGCGGGCGGGTTTGACGAAGACCGGCAGGCCGAGGCTGTCTTTTTCCTCTGCGGTTAATTCCGTTCGCCCTTGGACAATAACCTCTGGTGCCACTGGCAGGCCCGCTGCGGATAGAATCTTCTTAGTAAATTCCTTGTCCATTCCCACCGAGGACGCCAATACACCAGGGCCCACATAAGGGATGCCGGAGAGCTCAAAAAGCCCCTGCATGGTGCCGTCTTCGCCATAAGGTCCATGGAGAATAGGAAAGATAACGTCGACCTGGGCATACAGCGATCCATTACTAATCGTGCGGATTTCGCCCTTGCGCGAAGGATCCGCAGAAAGCGCCAATTCCGTGCCGCGCTTGACCTCAGGCATGACGCCATCGACGATTTCTAGCCCCTCGGTATCGCCCGGCGTCCACGTGCCCTCGCGCGTAATGCCGATGGGCACCACCTCGAATTTTTCCGGATCGAGGTGCTTCATAATTGCGCCTGCAGATACGCAGGACACGGAGTGCTCGGTACTGCGGCCACCGTAAAGGACGGCCACGCGGGTCTTTTCAGTCATGGGCGATAATTTTACCTTTCTGCTACTCCGACTTCTTGGAGCGACCCATAAGGGCGATAATCATATCGTCTACCGCCATTCCCTGATGGCACACACCGTAGACGGCTTCCGTAATGGGCATCTCTACCCCAGCCTGCTGGGCCAAGCGGAAGATGGAATCCGAAGAAAACACACCCTCTGCCACTTGGCCATTGGTGGCCGCCTTCGCTTCTTCAAGGCTACCACCTTGACCGAGGCGATAACCGAAGGTTCTATTGCGCGAGAGCGTGGAGTTACACGTGGCCACCAAATCGCCCAAACCCGCCAAGCCGGAAAAAGTGAAAGGCTCCGCGCCCAATGCCGTGCCAAGGCGGGTAATTTCCGCTAGGCCGCGGGTGATCATCGTGGCCATGGTGTTATTGCCCAGCCCCTTGCCTGAGGCCATGCCGCAGGCCAAGGCGATGACGTTTTTGCAAGCACCACCGATTTCAGCGCCGATGACATCGGTATTTGTGTAGGGCCGCAAGTAGGGTGCGGCGATGGCCGCCTGTACTGCCTTGGCGCGCTCTTCGTCAGTGCAGGCGATGACCGTAGCCGCAACCTGCCCCTGCGCTACTTCTTTAGCCAGGTTGGGTCCAGAAAGCACCGCTACTCGCTGTGGGTCCACGCCTGCCGCGTCCACGATGACTTCACTCATGCGCTTTAGCGTGCTGGTCTCTACGCCCTTGGAAATGGAAACCAGCGTGGAATCCTCAGGCAATGCGGGCGCCCACCGTTCCACGTTGACGCGCAGAGACTGCGATGGCACGCCGAAGACCACGATATCCGCGCCGGAAAGCGCCTCTGCTTCGTCGTGTGTGGCGCGCAGCGCCGCGGGAAGGTGAATATCCGGCAAATAATCCGGGTTGGTGTGCGTTTTATTGATCGCGTCCGCCAATTCGGTCCGTCGCGCCCACAGGGTGACATCATTTCCTGCGTCCGCGAATACCTTGGCCAGGGTGGTGCCCCAGGAACCGGCACCCATCACCGCTACATTTACCATGGCTTCCTCCAAACGTTTTTCCTATTATTTCCACCTTAAGGCATTTTTCACTCTGGGCGTGGCAAGGATGCGGCAGGGATCTCCCGCGTGGAACAATGATCATGAGGTTAATGCCGATTTTTAACTCACCGAAGAAAGGCACGAAAAGCTATGCCGAGCGCGAAGAAGATGCACGAGACCGATAAAGATAAAAAGTCCGAAAAATTCATTTCCGGCCGGCACCAAGAAATTCCGGTGGATCCCGCCAAAGAATTTCCCCGCACTACCCTTGCCGCCGGCGCGGTAGTTTGGCGCGGCGACGCCGCGAACCCTGAAATCGCACTCATCCACCGCCCGCATTATGACGATTGGTCCCTGCCCAAGGGAAAGGTGGACCCGGGCGAATCGCTGCCTACTACCGCGGCGCGGGAGATCGAGGAAGAAACTGGCTTTCACGTGCGCTTGGGCAAGTTGATTGGCAAGGTCACCTACCCCGTGCAGGGGCGCACCAAGGTGGTCTATTACTGGGCGGCGTTCTACCTCAGCGGCACGTACACGCCCAATGATGAGACCGATGAGCTGCGCTGGGTTCCCATTGACCAGGCACAACAGCTTTTGTCTTATGACGTTGACGCCGACGTCGTCGCCAAGGCACAAAAGCGTTTGCAGTTGGCCCCCACAACGCGGGTATTGTATGTGCGCCACGCCCACGCCCATGACCGAAAGAAGTGGGAGGGCGATGACAACCTGCGGCCTTTGGATAAGAAGGGCCGCCGCCAAGCAGAAATGCTCGTGCCCATGCTGGCAGCCTTCCATCCCACCGCGATCTATTCCGCTCGCCCGCATCGGTGCCAGCAAACCGCCGCGCCGCTTGCCGATGAACTGGGTAAAGACATTGCCATTAATAAAGACTTTGGCGACGAGGCGTGGGAAAAGAACCCGGCGGCCGCCAAGAAGGCTTTCCGCCGCGTTGTAGAAGACGGCGGGGTGCCGGTCATTATCAGCCAAGGACAAACCATCCCCGGCATCATCGAGGATTTAGCGCCGCAATTCCTCAAGAAGCCGCAGGACGAATTGAAGTTTAAAAAGGCCTCGGTGTGGGTCTTGTCCTTCAATAACGGTGAATTAACCGGCGCCGATTATCTTCCCAGCCCCCTGCCGGTGCGCTAGATAGCTTGAGCCGCGCGAGCCCCTAGCCCTTAGCCGCGCATGCCGAGATTGCGGCGCACGAAAAGGATAGGGGCTAAGGCCATGAGCCCCGGCAGCACGACGAAGCCCACCACGGTTGAGCCTAGCGCCATGTGGAGAATGATGAGCGCGATACCGACCAGCAAGGTGGTACCGATGTTCCTCTTTGCGATCTCCGTGGAAAGCTTAAAGCAGGCCCCTAGGCCTAAATCAGGGCGTGCTGCCTTGACGGCTGGGACCCACCACCAGAAGAACAGGGCGAAAAGTCCGGGAATTACCAGCAGAACGAAGCCGATGCCGATGACCACGCTGGTGACGAGGTAAGCCAGCATGATGCCGCCCATGCCTTTGAACGTGAAGAAATCCCCGAACATCAAATCCTGGCCATTGACCTGCTTATTAGCGGCTTGGCACCAGATTGCAGTTGCCCACAGACAGACAATTAACAAAGCTACTACCGCGAGGGCGAGTAATAGCAGGCCCAGTACGCCGAGGGAACCGTCCAAGGCGGCTCCCTCGGTCGCCGCCTCGATGGAAATGGAGCCGCCACCGGCGGCAAAGACTACGGCGATGATGAGGTATGCAACAAAAAGGACGACCATCTGCACGAGTGGGGCAAAAAGCCACTGCGCCCAATTGCGGCCGAAATAGCGAAAACTATCGCCAAAAATGCTGACGGCATCGATGCCGCCTGTAGCGGATGGCTCACTAAAATTCCCTGGTTGCCCACCTGAGTAGGGCTGTTGGGAGTAGTGATTGTATCCATCATGGTCGCGTGACCCAGAATAAGGCGAAGTCATACCTCAGAGCATAATGGATAAACCCGGCTTTACGCTTTCGCCGCTGATATTTGTCACTCGTCCATTGCCCCACCGCTACCCCAGTTCACGGGTGCGGTGGTGTGCGCCCCCGCCAAAGCGTGGGGCGCACCTGCTGGATTATTCCGCGTGCACCGCGGGCTTGAAGCTGGCGCGAGAGTTCTCGAAACTCGTGATGGCCTCTTCATTGCGCAAGGTGATGCCGATGTCATCGAGGCCTTCCATCAGGCGCCAGCGCGTGTAGTCATCGATATCGAATGAGTAGGTGTTTTCACCAACCTGGACGGTGCGCGCCTCCAGATCGACCGTGACTTGGGTTTCCCCGGCTTCCAACTGCTTCCAAATAAGCTCGATGTCTTCTTGTTCCATCAGCCCAGTAAGCAGACCAGACTTTCCTGAGTTGCCGCGGAAGATATCCGCAAAGCGGGAGGAGAAGACAGCCTTGAAGCCGTATTCGCGCAAGGCCCAAACTGCGTGCTCTCGGGAGGAACCGGTACCGAAGTCGCGGCCGGCAAAGAGGACGGAGCCTTCTTTGAACTGCTCTTGGTTAAGTACGAAGGTGGAATCAGAGCGCCAGTTGGAAAACAGGCCTTCCGCAAAGCCTGTGCGCTTGACCGATTTGAGGTAGCGCGCGGGAATGATTTGGTCCGTATCCACGTTGGACGCCCGCAGCGGGACTCCCGTGCCGGTATGGGTGATAAATTTCTCCATTATTTCAACCTTTCTCGCGTGCTTATTTCAGGTCAGCCGGGCTGGACAGGTATCCAGTGACGGCGGTAGCGGCGGCAACCTGTGGGGAAACGAGGTGGGTTCGCCCACCAGGGCCCTGTCGGCCTTCAAAGTTACGGTTAGATGTGGACGCAGACCGCTCCCCTGGCTTCAGTTGGTCAGGGTTCATGCCCAGGCACATGGAACAACCCGCCGTGCGCCACTCTGCACCGAATTCCTGGAAAATCTGGTCAAGGCCCTCCTTTTCTGCATCAGCCTTGACCACCGCGGAGGAAGGAACCACGATCATGCGCGTATTGGCGTCGATGGTGCGGCCCTTGACCACCTCAGCTGCGGCGCGCAGGTCCTCGATGCGGGCATTGGTGCACGATCCTACGAAGACGGTGTCGATCTTGATATCGCGCAGTGGGGTTCCTGGTTGCAGGTCCATGTACTCCAAGGCTTTTTTCACCGTGGCCTTGGAATTATCATCGCCGCAGTCTTCCGGATCCGGTACGGTTTCGCCCAGCGGCAAGCCTTGGCCCGGGTTCGTTCCCCACGTGACGAATGGTGTCAGGGCTGATCCGTCGATTTCTACGACGCGATCGAATTCGGCGCCATCGTCAGTAGGCAGCGTCTTCCAGTAATCCACCGCTTTATCCCAGTCGGCGCCCTTTGGGGCGAACTCGCGACCCTTGACGTACTCAAACGTCGTTTCATCGGGTGCGACCATACCGGCACGCGCACCGGCCTCGATGGACATATTGCAGATGGTCATGCGGGCTTCCATGGACATCTTGCGGATAGCTTCACCGCGATATTCGATGATGTAGCCCTGGCCGCCGCCGGTGCCAATCTTGGCGATGATGGCCAGAATAAGGTCCTTTGCGGAGACGCCTTCCTGCAATTCGCCGGTGACTTCGATGGCCATCGTCTTAAATGGCTTCAAAGATAGCGTCTGGGTGGCCATGACGTGCTCTACCTCCGAGGTACCAATGCCCATGGCAATGGAGCCGAATGCACCGTGGGTCGAGGTATGCGAATCGCCGCACACAATAGTCATGCCGGGCTGGGTAATGCCCAGCTGTGGGCCAACGGTGTGCACGATGCCTTGCTGCTCATCACCCATTGAGTGCAACCGCACGCCAAATTCTTCGCAGTTCTTGCGCAGGGTAGAAACCTGGGTGCGCGATACCTCATCTTTAATCTCTAAGAGGTTGCCGGATTTAATACCCTCCGTCGGCACGTTGTGGTCCTCGGTGGCCAGGTGCAATTCTGGGTGTCGCATTGTGCGACCTTGCAAGCGCAGCCCATCGAAGGCCTGCGGGCTCGTAACTTCGTGCAAAAGTTGAAAGTCAATATAGATAAGGTCTGGTGCGCCCGCGTCGCCCTGCTGGACAACGTGGTCACGCCATACTTTTTCTGCCAAGGTCAGCTTCTGGTTCATAAACATCACTCCACACTTGAAATCTCATATTTTGGGACGTAGATTTCATTATATGGGAGAGTATAGCGCAGTTTCCGGCATTAAGGTACTAGATCGTGCAATGGCCATCATGATGGCCGCGGCAAACCATCCATCGACCCTTAATGAGTTATGTGAAACCACGGGACTACCTCGAGCAACGACACACAGGCTAGCCACCGCGTTAGAGGCACACCGCATCCTCGTGCGTACCCCTGAAGGAAAGTGGAAGGCCGGTCCCGCGCTTCCCGGCAACCGCGATCACATCTTAGAAGTCGCAGGCCCCATCATGGACCAACTCCTCAACCGTACCGGTGAGTCCATTCAGCTCTATGAATTCACGGGAACCACCCGCACCTGCATTGCCACCCGCGAGCCCAAGTCCGGCCTACACAACGTGGTTCCGGTGGGAAGACAGCTACCACTAACCTCCGGCTCTGCAGCACGCATCATCGCCGGCTTCGTAGACTTCCCCCTCGACGCCGCGCAATTCAGCTCCGCCGATGTAGAAGCCGCCCGCCGCCAAGGCTATGCAGAATCCATCGAAGAACGCGAAGCGGGCCTAGCCTCCATTTCCGCTCCCGTCTTCGATTCTTCCGGCGTTTTTCGCGCAGCGTTATCCATCTCCGGTTCCGCTGAGCGGTTCCGCCCCTCGCCCGCCAAGAAATACGCCCACCTGCTCACCTCCGCCGCCCAAGAACTTTCAGAGCTGCTCTAGCTTCCCCAACTCCCCACCAATGCCCTGGACCTCCCACCGGCTCAGGGCTTTAATCGCGTCTTACCCCTGTATACCCAACCCCGCCGTGGCCTATTGAAAAATATCGAAAATTTCCGGCACGCTATTGAAACCGAACTGAAAACATGATTTAATGAAAACAGAGTGAAAACGAGAAGGTCACTCCTTGACCTAAGGCACAGAAAGGATTCATGATTATGACTCACGCTACCCACACTGAACACGAGCACACCCACGGCGAAGGCTGCGGCCACGTCGCTTTCCCGCACGAGGATCACACCGACTTCGTACACGATGGCCACATCCACCGCGAGCACGAAGGCCACTGGGACGAGTGCGAGACCAACGAGCACATTGAGGCCGAAACGCACAGCGACCACACCCACGGCGAGGGTTGCGGCCACGTTGCTGTCCCTCACGGTGACCACGTTGACTACATCCACGACGGTCACCGCCACGCCGCTCACGGTGACCACTACGACGAGCACTAAGCCTCGCCAGTAAGCGCCCTGCAGCGCCCTAACGCCGCGATAATCCACCGCTATGATGCATAGATTATCGCGGCGCTTTTCTATGCAATGGACCGGCGTGAGTTAACCTTTTATTAACCCTAGCCACATTCCTGTGCGGTGCGCGATGGCCCAGGGGTGACGAAGCTGTCAATTTCACGGAAACTGCCTGCTTGACTATTAGTTAACACCGTTTCGGTGCTACGGTCTTTCGAGTGATTACTAGTTGGAAGCTTTTTCTCCAAGACTTCGTCCGCCTGTGGCGGACGCCGCAAGTCTGGGTAATTCTCATCGGATTGATGGTTACCCCTGCCTTATATTCTTGGGTCAACGTCTCCGGTTTTTGGGATCCTTACGGCAATACCGAGCACCTCAAGGTAGCCGTGGTGAACGAGGACAAGGGTGCCTCGTCAGATCTCACCGGCGATATTGACGTCGGCGGGCAGATGATGGAAAAGCTGCACAACAACGACAAGCTCGGCTGGCAGTTTATGGACCGCGGCGAAGCCGAGCACGCCGTGAAATCCGGCGATGTTTTTGCATCCATCATCGTGCCGGAGGATTTTTCTTCCGACTTTGTCAGCCTGTTCCAAGGCACGTACTCTCAGCCCACCTTGGAGTATCAGGTCAATGAAAAAATCAATGCCATCGCCCCCAAGGTCACTGACACTGGTTCTTCTACCCTCGAAACCACGATTAGCGCAACCTTTAATGAAAACGTCGCGAAATCGGTTTCCACCGAGTTGAGAAACTCTGGCGGCGACCTCAGCGATAGGATCAATAGCACCGCGGGCAATACCGCGAATTCCTTCTCAGAGACCGCCGATACTGTGGCTAATTCGCGCAATTCCTTGGCGGATGTCAACGCCACTATCGATGATGCTCGTCCCACCATCGCACAGGCGCGCACGGCGCTAGGCTCCGTGCAGACCACGATTGATGACGCGCAGCAGGCCTTAAATCAGGTCACCTCCTTGACCGACGAGGTGCAAAAGGAAGTTACTTCCTTCGCCGACGATGCCACCGCCGCCTATATCCAAGGCACGACTGCGCTTGCCGATGGCACCGCAAACGCCAATGCCAATATCGGTTCTGTCACCGGCCGGTTAAACGGCGCTCTCAACCGCGTCGATGCCGCCACCGACGGCGCCCAAGGCATCCTTGGTCAGGCTGATAAAGCCATCGACCAATTAGCCGGTGTCGCTGCCCTGCCAGCCCTTCCCCCAGAGATATCGCAGCAGATCAACCAGTCGGTTTCTGATCTGCGTGACCGCAACAATCAAAACCGCGCGGTATTAGGAGAGCTGGATTCCCTTAATAGCGATACCAACGCCACCCTTGATTCGCTGAATAAGACCTCGGAATTGCTCAATTCCATGGCCTCCCAGGCCCGCGATGATTCCCACGGACTGCGCGATGACGTGGCCAACGGCCTACCTAAGCTGAATTCTGCACTTTCTAATGTCTCCGCTACTGCTGGGCGCCTATCTGCCTCCCTCAACAGCCAAAAGGCTCTGGTTGGACAAACGGACGGGCTTCTCGGGGGCGTCGACGGGCAGTTGACCCACGCCCAAGAAGTGGTAAAGCGCTTCTCGGTTGATCTGGATCGCGTTGAGGAAGGTCTTCGTTCCGCACGCACCGATGTTATTGCCTTGAGCAACACAGCCAATAACAACACCGTGCTGAAGTCCGTCAACGGTCTTGATACAGACCACGTGTCTTCCTTCCTCTCCTCGCCCGCAAAGATGGAAAGCCATGCAGTATTCCCTGTCACGCACTACGGCTCCGGCATGTCCTCGCTGTTTATCAACCTCACGCTGTGGATCGGTGCCTTCATGCTCCTGATCATTTTCCGCGCCGAGGTTGACCCGCAGGGCCGCCGGGATCTAACCATCAATAAGGCGTACTTCTCGCGCTTCTTGCTCCTCGGCTTTTTCGCCATTGCGCAGGCACTTATCGTTTCCATCGGTAACTTAGTCATCGGCGTTGAGCACGTCAGCGCCACCGCTTATGTCCTTACCTCTGTATTTATCAGCCTGTGCTACCTCAGCATTACCTATGGCCTCGTCTCAACATTCGGCCACGTGGGCCGCGGCATAGCGGTGGTCTTGGCCTTCATTCAGATTCCCGGGGCATCGGGCCTGTACCCCATCGAGATGACGCCGGACTTCTTCCGCGCCGTCCATCCCTTCTTGCCCTTTACTTACGGCATCGATGCCATGCGCGAGACGGTGGGCGGATTCTACGGCACCCATTACATCCGCGATATCGCCGCGCTGACTGGCATGGCGGTTGTTGCCTACCTCGTGGGCACTCTCTTAAGGCGCGGGTTGTCCAACGTCACCATGCTGGTCAATGACGAGCTGGCCAAGGGCGGGCTCGTTATCAACGAGCAGGTCCACCTGATTGGCAGCCGCTACCGCTTCACCGATCTTCTGTATGCCTCCGCGGACCGCGAGGGATACCAAAAGAGCTTGGATACCAAGTGGATGACCGCTCGGAAGAATTATTCTCAGTTGATGAAGCTCACGATCGCCATCGGAGTAGCCTTGGTGCTCGCGCTCGTGATTTGCTCCCGATTCATGCCGGACCAGAAGGCGATCCTTTTCGGCATTGCGTGCCTCGTTGCGCTGATTGCGGTCGCGGTCATTTGTTCGCTGGAATACGTAAAACAAAGTATTGCGCACGATAACCGCCTGGCGGATCTCAGCGATGAAGAAATCCAGCAGCACCTAGAGCATCAACGCCAAAACCCCAATCAGTATCGGCTAGAAGATGTCCAGTCAGATAAGCACGCGGAAATATCTTCTACCCCACAATCGCAGGGCGATACCACAGATAAGCCCGCCGTCGACGGCGAAGAATCCGGAAAGGGAGATAAGTCATGAACAATATCCTGACCATTCTCCGCGATGACCTCAAGGCCATCCGTGGCAACGTAATGACCGCCGTCATCATTTTCGGCCTCGCCATTATCCCGCTGCTATTTACCACCTTTAACGTGCTCGCCAGCTGGGACCCATTTGCCAATACCAAACAACTCAAAATCGCCGTCGCCAGTGAGGATGAGGGTCACCAAAGCGACCTTGCTTCGCTCAAGCTCAATTTAGGCGATGAAGTTTTATCCCAGCTCAGCCGCAACGACGAAATCAACTGGGTTCTTACCAATAGCGATGATGCCGTAGAGGGCACCAAGTCCGGTGAGTACTACGCTGGCATCGTCTTGCCCAAGGATTTCAGCTCCAACCTCCTCACCTTCTACGTGGAAGGCACCGAGCCAAGCAAACTTAATCTCTATACCAATGAGAAGAAGAACGCGCTGTCGACCACGATTACTCAACGCAGCGCTACCGGTGTGATTGAGAAGATCGACGAGTCCTTTACCCGCGTTGTGTCCAATGTGGGCCTTGGCGTCATTTCCTCGCTGGACCAGTACCTTGATGAGGGCGATACCCAGGCCGCGCTGAATAACGTTCACAACCGAGTCAATACCGTACAGTCGCGCCTCGATGCAGCCTCTGGCACGGTCATGGCGCTGAGTAACCTGGTAGATTCCACCATTCCGCTCACCCAGGCAGCCAATAACATCCTGAATGAAGCGGGAAACCAGGCCTCCAGTACCACCAATGACAACGGCGAGTCGCCCATTGATATCTTAAAGTCCACGCTGGATGAGTCCACTGGTTCCTTGGATGCGTCCCTCGCCGCGACGACGCAGAGCTACGAGGTCCTATCCTCACAAATCGAGGAATTGCTGAACAATGCTAGCGCCACCTCCGCGCAGACCGCCCAAACCTTCCGCACTGCCGCGGACCGCGTGGGACAGCAGACCGCAGCCTTCCAGGGCGTAAAGGACAGTATCCAGAAGGAAGCCGATAAGGTCGATCTTCCAGGCCCTGTAGCGGCAGGTTATGCGGCCGTGATGGGGCAGCTGGATGCCAGCATCGCCCAGAGCAATGCGTTGCACGATTCTTTGACTTCTACGGCCGATAACATCGAAAACGGCGGGAATTCCCAGGAGTCCAAGCAACAAACGCAAGCTGCGATTGCCAGCGCCAAGCAGGCCGTCGAAAACGCTCGTAACTCCTATAACTCCAATCTGAAGCCACAGCTAGCGGCTCTGGGAGATAGCGTGGGCACGGTTGCCAACGATGTTGATGCGGTCAAGCGCGATATCGCAGGCATCCGCAATACCATCTCTAATGACAACGATGCCCTCGTGCGGGCGCGCGATCTAACCGCAAGTCTATCCGGTACCTTGCAGCATCAGGCGGGTCGCTTTGGCGAACTCAGCCAAAAGATCGATGAGATCCGCGACGGCGGTGACCTAAGTCAGCTCGCCGATCTCATTGGCGATGACCCCGAGCTACTGGCCTCTCGGATCGCTTCGCCGGTCAATGTGGACCGCCAGCCCATCTACGATGTTGCTTCTTTCGGTGTTGGTATGACGCCGTTCTACCTCACGCTTTCGCTGTGGGTAGGCGCCCTGCTCGCCTGCGTGCTGGTGCACACCAACGCCGAGCGCAAGTACTTGAAGAAGAACGAAGACCTCGACAAGAAGGATCACTTCACCAGGAACCAAGTCTTCTTGGGCCGCTTCCTTACCTTTGGTCTCATCGGCATCGCCCAAGCCACCTTCGCCGTCCTCAGCCTGATTTTCTTCGTGGAGATCGAGCCCGAGCACCCATTCATGATGCTCTTTGCCTCGTGGATAATCTCACTGGTGTTTATGTTGATAATATATTCACTGGTTATCACATTCGATAGCGCGGGCAAGGCCCTCGCGGTTCTACTCTTGGTTATCCAAGTCTCCGGTTCTGGCGGCGCCTATCCCCTGCCGCTTCTTCCGGAGTGGTTCCAAAATGTCAGTCCGTGGCTGCCAGCCACCTACGGCATCGACGCGTTCCGCAGCGCCATCGCGGGCATTTACGAGGCCGACATCCTCCGGGAGCTCGGCATGCTCCTTCTCTTCGCTATCCCGGCGCTTATCCTCGGCCTGTTCTTGCGCCCCGCCATGGATAACTACCACAAGCGCCTCCAGAAGGCGATTAAGAAGACGAAGGTCATGGCATAGCCTTCCCCACCTTCAAACAACGCCCAGTGCAGCCTGAGAGGCTCTCTGGGCGTTCTTTTTGTAGTGACAGGCCCATCCCCCCTTCCCTTGGCGCTCACGGGGAGCACAACCCAGCCCCATTCCCGTTGACCCCGTGAGCGCAAAGGGCGGGCTGCAGCTACAGCAGGCGCTTTCCGATGCCTCCCTCGCTGCGCCGCACTTTTCCCAATGCGGCGCAGCGAGAGCCGTTTAAACGCCGCTTAATCTAATTCTCTAGCCCCGAGAAGCGCAGAAAGAAAATGCCACAAGAAAAGGCTGCGAGCGTTAAAGCTCGCAGCCATTAATATGTACCCCGTACGGGATTTGAACCCGTGTTACCGGCGTGAGAGGCCGGCGTCCTAGGCCGCTAGACGAACGGGGCTCGTTCGCACGTAGCATGCAATTCAAAAGCTGTGCTGCTTAAAGCTTGCTTGCTGCGGACTCGTTAAACAGTAAACGATGGGTAAACACAATACAAATCAGCAGATAGTACGGGGATTCGTGCCGGTAAATCCCCCAGTTAAGACCCACTTTGGTCCCGATTAAGCCGCAAGCGCACATACGGAAAATTCCTCCAACCGCAGTGGCTGGAGGAATCTTTTTATTTGTACCCCGTACGGGATTCGAACCCGTGTTACCGGCGTGAGAGGCCGGCGTCCTAGGCCTCTAGACGAACGGGGCATAGAACTAGTGAGCCTGCTTTAAAAGCATTTTCACTGCTGGCCTACCAGGACTCGAACCTAGAATGGCGGTACCAGAAACCGCTGTGTTGCCAATTACACCATAGGCCATTTGCTCACTCGCTCGGAATCGCATCCTTATCGGCTGCGCTCCCTTGCTCGCTGCAACGTGTTATAACTATAATGATCGTTGCCCAATGCACCAAATCGCCAGCGCAACTCGCATTTTTAGGCGCTTTTCTTGAGCTAAAATAAAGCGGCGGATGACATCTGTGTAGTTCGATGTTCATCCGCCGCTTTAACGGGCTTTCCCCGTCAGGCTTCTGATGGTTCCGGCATTACTCGGCCGCAGGAGTGTACGGAGTTACCTCACGGGCAGCACGCAGGCGCGCCAAGGTGGACTCTTTGCCCAGAAGTTCCATGGACTCAAAGAGCGGTGGCGAAACCTGTGCGCCGGAAATAGCTACACGCAGCGCGCCGTAGGCCTTGCGTGGCTTTAGCTCTAGGTCCTCAATGAGCGCCTTGGATAGCGCGGTTTCAATAGCGTCAGTCTTCCACTCCTCTACCGCCTCAAGGGTGTCAATGCCCACCTCGAGGGGTTGGACGGCATCGTCCTTCAGGTTCTTCTTGGCCGCTTTTTCATCCAGGGTGAGCTCAGCATCGGGCGTGATGAGGAAGCTGAGTAGCCCATAGGCATCGGCAAGCGTCTTAATGCGCGTTTGCACCAAGTCCGCAGCGAAGGCGAATTTCTCGCCGTCATAATCGGCCGGGAAGTCCGTGTACTCCGTCAGGTAATTGCGCAGGCGGAAAGCAAACTCCTCGGGCTCGAGCAGTCGAATATGATCGGCGTTGATGGCCTCGAGCTTCTTCTGGTCAAAGCGAGCGGGGTTACCCAGAACATCATTGACATCGAAGTTCTCAATCAGCTCATCCATGCTGAAGATGTCCTTATCCGCCGACAGGGACCAGCCCAACAGCGACAAGTAGTTGAGCATGCCTTCTGGGATGATGCCGTTATCGCGGTGATTGAAGAGGTTAGACTGCGGGTCACGTTTGGACAGCTTCTTCTTCCCCTCGCCCATCACGAAGGGAAGGTGACCAAACTCCGGGGTAAATTCCGCGATGCCAATTTCCTTCAGTACGTCATACATGGCCAGCTGGCGCGGGGTGGATGAGAGAAGATCCTCGCCGCGCAGTACGTGGGTAATACGCATCAGCGCGTCATCTACCGGGTTAACCAGGGTATATAGCGGAGCTCCGTTGGAGCGCGCCACCACGTAATCAGGCTGAGTTTCAGATTTGAAGGACATCTCGCCGCGCACAAGGTCGGTCCAGGCCCAGTCCTTGTCTGGCATGCGCAGGCGCCAGACAGGCTTGCGACCTTCAGCCTCAAAGGCATCGATCTGTTCTTGCGTCAGGTCGCGGTCGTAGTTGTCATAGCCCAACTTGGGATCGCGCCCGGCTGCCTTGTGCCGTTCTTCTACCTCTTCCGCGGTGGAGTAGGCAGGGTAGACATGTCCGGCATCGATAAGCTTATTGAGCACATCTTTATAAATGTCCATGCGCTGGGACTGCCGGTACGGTTCATGCGGGCCACCCACATTGACGCCCTCGTCCCAGCCCAATCCGAGCCAGGTCAAGGAATCAATGATGGCCTGATAGGACTCTTCCGAGTCACGGGCAGCATCGGTATCTTCGATGCGGAAAATCAATTTTCCGCCGGTGTGGCGGGCATAGGCCCAGTTAAACAGGGCCGTGCGCACCATGCCAACGTGCGGGGTACCAGTGGGAGAAGGGCAAAATCTAACGCGAACTTCAGTCATGGCCACCATCGTAGTGGAGCCACAGGACACAGTCCGCACCAGCCCAAACCAGCGCCGGACTCTACCACCCAAAAGTGCGTCCCCATTTACTTTATTACACGCAAAAAGGGGTAGATGATAACGAATTCCATTATAAACACACTGGTAAAAGGGAACGGTTTTCAAAAGATTATCCAGTATTGGGAATCATTTTCTATAGTTTCGAGGTGAACTACTGACAACTGCAGAAAGGTAACGCGCTGGTGGCTTCTCCTCGTATCCGCTTCATCGCCGCATTCAGCACGATCGCGCTGATTGCCCCGGCTACCGCCTACGCCGGTCCAGACGATGGCAAACACATCGCGACCCAAACCCACGTCGATTCTCCCAAGAGTTTTTGGGAAAACGACAACTTCCTGCTGCGATCCGAATTTCCCGGCCAAACGCCGCCGCTCATCGATGACACCGTTGCCTGGATTGGCAAAGGCTATACCCGCGAAGACGAGAACGGTAAGCGCCACCAGAACTTTATGTATTCCCTGCCGCAAAACGGTACGCAGGATTACATCGGCGCCCCAGGCACCACATACTACACTGCCCCGTACCAGGCCTCCGCTAACCAAGAGCCCATCTGGATCGGATTCGGTTCAAAGGGGCTTCCCGTGGAAAATTTCCGCAACAACATCGCCTACCTCGATCTGTTGAGCGTGGATGGCCCAGGTGACGTGGAGCTTTTTACCAATAAGGACGATAAAGACGGCACTAATCTCAATCGCATGCTGGGTTCGTTCGAGGACTCACCACACTCTGCTTTTCTCGAACGTGGTAGCCACACTCACAACTACACGCTCTTTACCAAGCCCGGCCGTTATCGCTTGACCTTTCGCACCACCGCGCGCACGGCGGATGGCCAACTCGTGGCTAGTGAGCCGCAGACCACCAGCTACCAAGTGGGCGGACAAAAGCCAAAGGATGAAAAGACCCCAAGCCTCAAAGAGCGCTTTGATAGCTCCTCCTCCGGTGATGCCGCCGCTGCTGGCTACAGTCTGAGCCTGGACAAAAAGCAGAACCCGGAAAAAGACGGTGACGATAAGCTCACCACCATTTCCTTCGATGCAAAGAACAAGGCATCCGGCACGCTTACGCTGCTTATCGATGGTTACTTCCTCACCGATCTGCCCGTCACCGACGGCCACGCCGAGTGGGATGAGTACATGGGCCCAGAATCCTCTAATATCCAGGCCGTCTTTACCCCAGAAGGCGATGCGCCACGCTGGATTTCGCAGCAGGTGGAATTTACCCCGGGCTCTCCCTCCCAAACCGATTCTTCCACTACCGAAGACAAGTGGGAAGAAACCGAGAATCCGCGCCAGCTGGCCCCTACCGAAGAGGTAACGCTGCAAGAAACCGGCTATACGGTGCGGATGCGCAAACAAGGTGAAGAAGGAACCAAAATTATCATCGACATGGATGATAAAAACTTCAGCGGCGTGATGACTGGTGGTCTCTACGAAAACAAGAACGACGAGGAATCTTCTACTTCGGTGGAAGCAGCGATTACCAAGGGCCACGGAGAAGCCACTTTTACCTACGGTAGGTACTCCGAAAACTACACTGCCAAAATCAACGTCTTCCCGCACTCCACGGTCCAGGCCGGCCACGGAAGCACGGTGCTGACCGAGTCCTACAAACTCGATGAAAACTACGAAGTAAAAGACGAGCTTTCTACCAGCGCGGAGGATAACACCGCTACCCCAGGCGGAAAGCCTGGGTCCGGCGGTTCACCCGCGCCCGGCGATACGCCGGCACCATTTCAACCGCCAAAGGACGAGGAGGCTCAGCGGTGCAGCGAAAAGCAGGTACTTGACCGCGGGCACGTCGATATCAAGGCACTTCCTACGGACGATGGTTTCCGCACCGTCCTGCGCGATGACACAGGACAAATTGATAAGAACTCGGTAGACCGCTCGTTGGATGACGTCGTGCTTGGCGTACACAAAAACGCGCTTACTCCTCGCGGTCAGCAGCTGGGTGATAAGAAATTCGATTTCCTTGGCAACATCGGTGACCGCTTCTACCACCTGCCACAAACGCAGAACCAAGCCATCATCTGGCCGGGGTATAACACCGAAGAATTGGATTACTCCAAGATGAAAAATGGCAAAGTCAATTTGAACCTTAAGCCCACGCACACGCCAGAGGGCGCTGAGTGGGGCGCATATATAGATAAGGCCAGGGGTGTCGGTTACGACGTCCTTGCCAATTCTGCCGAAAACGACCACACGATCGAGACCACCTTCGCATCGCACAGGCATACCCACTGGGCTTTTACCAAGCCGGGCATCTACACGTTCGAGGCAACCTATACGGCAACTACCACCGATGGCAAGGAACTTGCCTCGGAGCCACAGACGTTGACCTTTGCCATTGGTGATGACGCGGTGAAGTCCTGTTCTACGGCTGCGCCATCCGATTCCTCATCGGAAAAACCTTCCGAGAAGCCGTCCAAGCCCTCGAAACCGTCCAAGCATTCCGAGCCGTCAGCTCCCGTAGGGTCATCGTTTAATCCTTGGACCCTGGTCTTGCCTGCGGTTCTTGGCATCACCTTCAAGGCCTTCTACAACTTCTTCCGCGACAACCAAGATCTCATTCGTGAGCGCTTTGGCTGGCGCATCTAACTAATAATCCACTGCTCAGGGGACCCCACCCCAGGCGCTTTAAAGGAAATTCAACCATGGATACCAACACCATTTCGCGCACCAGAGCCCACCGGCCTGGCAGCCGCATCATCGCGGCGGTGATTACCGCCCTTATCGCGTTTTTCGTTCCAGCCTCACCGGCCTTGGCCTTCGATGAGGTCTTTGATTCTGGCCATATCGACGCATTCTATGTCACGGCACCGGATGGCCAGCTGCACCTATCCATGCAGGAAGATGTCACCGGTTCGCACGTCCAGCGCCCTGGCGATGACGTATTGCTCCAAGTAGTGGAATCCGCATGGTCCGATGCCACCGAGGGCGTTCCCGAGATTGGCGAATCGACCTACTTCCTGCCCCAAACCCAGGACCCAAATATCATCTGGCCGGGCTGGGATACGCAGCCGGCACGCGATGGTGGCTTTACCAGTGTTGACTTCGAGTTCACCAATATCTCTGGGCCGGGCTCGGTCTATGTCTTTGAAACCTCTGGGTTCGGCAACGTCGGTGCCGTGACCAATTCCGGTTCGATGGAGCTCACCAGCGGCGAGGTTATTAACCAGCCGAGTCCTGCACACCGCCACGTCAACTGGGCTTTCAGTGAGGCTGGTACGTACGAGATGACCGTCCAAGCCTCCTCCAACGGACAAACCAGTAACGCAGTGACCTATACCTGGCAGGTGGGCGAAGGCGGCGGTGCAGGCTCCGCTCACCGCTCTGCGGGCGGTGCTGGCGATGCAGACAACTCCGGCAATGACGCTGGACATGGCAATTCCGAGGGTGGCCAAGGCGGCAACGCTGCAAACGATGGACAATCCACGGATCCAGAGTGCCGGCCGGGAATTATCCCGCAGATTAAGGACGATACAGCCTCGCCACCGCAGTGGCGCGATGCCGACGGCGCGACTTTTTACCTCTCCGATAATTCCGGCGTAGAACTGCCAGAAGATGTTGGTCCCGTATCTGCCGGCCAAGCGTGGATGATCGGTTCTACGCAGGTCGATGGCGTGCCGTGGCTCGGTGCGAATACCCAGAGCCCTTCCATGCGCGAGCACATTCCGGGTGATGTTACTTGGGAGCTCGTTGATATGAAGGGCCCTGGTGCCATGATGGTCTACAGCCAGGGTGGCCTGGGCAAGATCGTCGGCGATGAATGGTTCCGCGGCGCCAACGGTGCCGTCGAAGGTAGCTACAATATCGCGCCCAATACCCACGTGCACCCCAACTGGGTCTTCGAAAAGCAGGGCACCTACGACGTCACCATTCGCCAGGTGGCCCAAACCTCTGCCGGCAAGCAAGTAGCCGGCCAGGCAACGCTGCACTTTGTCGTGGGCGGTGGCAGGCCAGAGGGCTCCTTCGATAATGGCCACTTTGACCTGGGCGCGGAAGTAAACCCAGATGGCGGAGACTGTGGTGTTGGCGCCGCAGCCGGCGCGGGCTCTAATGGCTCCGGCGCTGGCCAGGATGGCACCAGCGGTTCCGGTGCGAACGCATCCGGTAAGGGTGGCAATGCGGCTCTCGCCAATACTGGGACCCCCACCATGCCGCTCGGAATTGGCGTGCTCGGACTGGGCATGCTGTTCCTTGGTCTGGGCATCGCACGGCTCGCTGTCGCGAGGGCAAAGAATTAATGCCAGTGCCCCACTACCGTTTCGTACCGCGCGGGCTGCAGACCGTCGGGGCGCTCTTTAGCGTCTCCCTCCTTGCGGCAGGTTGCACGACCTCGGCAGCGGTGGATACCTCGGATCGCTTCAGCGTGGTGGCGACGACGCCGATTTTGGCGGATATGGCCCGCCACGTTGCAGGCGAGGATGCCTCGGTCACCGGTCTTATCCCCAGCGGAAAGGACCCGCACACCTTTGAGCCGACGCTGCGCACGGTGCGCAACGTGGCCAATGCGGATCTTGCCTTGAGCAATGGATACCTCCTGGAACCGCAATCCCTGATAGATACCTTGCACGAATCCACGGATGCGCCCGTGGTAGAGGTCGCTGACTCGGCCTCCACCCGCGGTGCCGCCCTCGTGCCGCTGGTAGAAGATGTCTCCCTGGATGCCATCTGGTTGGGCCTGCGCATTAGTGGTGCCGAGCAGCGCAACTCCGGCGTGGATTTCCGCATGGTCTCTGCCGAGGGGCCAGGCGATGTCGCAGCCTACGTGGTCTCCACCTTCGGTACGCCGGAAGTGCTGTTTAATAGCGCCGATGGCATCGACGCGGGCGATGATTCGGTCACCCTCCCGGCTAATGCGCACACGCACGTCTCGTGGGCCTTTTCGGAGCCGGGCATCTACAAGCTTGGCTTTCAGGCCGATGGCACGGAGGTAGAGCACCTCACCGTCGCGGTAGGAGTGAACCCGCCGGAGGATATGGATGTCATTGATTCCGGCCACGTGGATATTGCCGCTGATGTGGCAGAGGGATCTATCGATCTGCGCGATCAAGACCAGCATTTTGATCCCGCGCATACCGCGGTAGCGGTCCCTTCCTCGGTCCTGCAGCCCATTCCGCCGGATCCCGCTTATCGCTTCTTGGGCACCCCCGGCGCGGATACGTACCTGCTCCCCCAGGCAGTCCTGGGCAAACATATCCACGGCGAAGTGGATCCACACTTGTGGCACAACGTAGACAATGCCATTGCCTATGTCGATGTCATTGCTGAAGAAATGGCGAATGCGGATCCGTCGCACGGCGCCGATTACCGCGCCCGTGCCGAGTCTTATATCGCGGAATTGCGCGAGCTGGACGAGTATGTGGACCGCGCGATTTCTTCTATCCCGCAGAGTAATCGGCACTTGGTCACCACCCACCACGGTTATGCCTACTTAGAGCAGGGCTACGGCCTTTCGGTGGCCGGGTTTGTTACCCCTAATCCCGCCATTGAGCCTTCGCCACGCGAGGTCATTGCCCTGCGCCGGACGCTGGAGAACCTGCACCTTCCTGCGGTCTTTGTGGAGCCGGTGGAGCAAGCCAGCGCCAGCACGCTGAAGGAAGCCGCCGCGCAGCAAAACGTGGAGCTGTGCCCCATTTACGGCGACACGCTTGATGATGCCGTGCCTACTTATATCGATCTCATGAAATTCAATGCTGACTCGCTGCAGCGTTGCCTACATCCTTCGAATGGAGATAACCATGCTTAACCTTGCCTCTCGTACCGTTACCCGCGCGGCCACTCGCACGGCAGCCTGCATTGTCACTGCGGGCCTCGCCCTATCCGCAACGCCCGCCTGGGCCGGCGACCTCGCGCAAGTGGTTGGCGCGGATGAAACCGTTGCGCCAGAGGGCGAAGAAAAGGTCATCGATGCCGGCCACGTTGATATCGGCACGCTGTTAGACGGCTCCGATGTCGAGCTTTTGGCCCGCGATGATGCGGGCGACTCCCCGGTGTGGCGCCACCTCGATGACCTCGTATTTTCGGTCAGCGATGCGGCCCAGCAGACGCTGCCGGATACCGAAGATTTCAGTTTCGTCGGTGCCCAATCCGGCGAGGATGTCTGGGTGGTCCCGCAGACTGAGCAGGTCGGCGTCCCGTGGCTGGGGTGGAATACCCAGGCGCCTTCGCTTGTCGATAACGCCGATCGCGGCGTTACTATGGAATTCCTCGGACACTCCGGCCCAGGGGATTTTTCCCTCTTTTTGCAAAACGGTGGCTTTGAGGCACCCCAGCTGCTGTGGTCTACGGCAGAAAAAAGCGAGTCTGAGTTCTGGGTAGATCTCAATACGCACACTCACGCCAACTGGACTTTCACGGAGCCGGGCACCCACCAGGTGGCCATCCGGGTTAAGGGTGAAACCACAGACGGCGAGGAGTTTAGTACCGACGGCGTGCTGACTTTCGCTGTGGGCGACGGCGCAGATATCCAGGCAGCCCAGGATGCGGAGTGGAGCCCAGCAGAGGCCACGACCGAGGATTCTTCCCTCCCGGTATGGGTTTATGTTTTGGTCGGCGGCGGAATCATCGTGCTGATCGCCGGTGTTGCCGTGCTCGTCAAGTCCCGCAAGCGGGGCGATGGCCATGTCTAAGCCGTGCATCCAGGTGCGCGGATTGCAGGTAGCGCTTGCTGGCCGCGCCGTTATTGAGGACGCTAACCTCGAGGTAGGCACCGGTGAATTCATTGGGCTCTTAGGCCCCAATGGCGCGGGCAAAACCACGCTAATGCGCGCCATTTTGGGCCTTATCCCCTCCTCTGGCACGTGCACCGTCACCGGCTCTGTGGGCTATGTTCCGCAGCGCCACGAGGTGGAATGGGGTTTTCCCATCAACGTGTACCGCACCGTGCTCAGCGGGCGCACCGGGCTCATCGGGTGGTTCAAGCACCCTAAGAAAAAGGATCATGCCGCCGCTGCAGAAGCGCTGCGCTTGGTGCATATGGAGGAATTTGCCTCCCGGCCCATCGAGGAGCTTTCTGGCGGCCAGCGCCAGCGCGTACTGATCGCCCGCGCCCTCGCTATTCAGCCGGAGGTCTTGTTGCTCGATGAACCTTTTACCGGGCTCGACGCCCCGAATACCGAGGCCCTATTAGAGCTTTTCGCCGAACTTGCGGCGCAAGGAAAATCCATCGTGATGTCTACCCATAACCTGTCTGAGGCGGCGCACACGTGCAAGCGCCTCGTGCTATTTAATCGCACGGTCATTGCAGATGGCCCCGCCGATGAGCTTTTGGCCGACAAGGATCCGTGGACCCGCGCGTTTGGCGTCAGTGCCTCGTCTCCGTTGCTCGCTGCGATTGGAGTGGCTGCATGATTGATATCTCATTTATCGATTTTTTGCGGGATTTAACCAATCCCCACCTCGATTTTCTCGCCCGGGCGGTGGGCATTTCGCTCATCGCCGCCATCGTGTGCGGGGTCATCGGCTGTTATGTGGTGCTGCGTGGCATGGCCTTTATTGGCGATGCCGTCTCGCACGCCGTGTTCCCAGGCCTGGCCGTCGCCTTTGCGCTGCAAACCTCGGTACTGCTGGGCGGGGCGGTTGCCGGTGCGGTCGTCGCGGTGCTTATCGCCGCGTTTTCGCAACGCAACCACGTGCGCGCGGATTCCATCATCGGCATCTTTTTCGCCGCCGCCTTTGCCTTGGGTATGGTGATTATCTCGCGCACGGATGGCTATAGTGCCTCGCTCACCAGCTTCCTCTTCGGATCACTGACCGGCGTTTCGCGCACAGATATCACCGTCGCCGCGAGCGTCTGCCTCGTGGTCCTAGCCGTGGTCGTGGCCTTTGGCCCGCAGCTCAATGCCACCTGCTTGGACCGGGAGACCGCCCGCGCCATGGGCCTGCCAGTCTTTGCACTGGATATCATCCTCTACTTGTGCGTGACCGCCGCGGTGGTCATTTCCGTAAGCACTATCGGCAATATTTTGGTCCTCGCCCTGCTGATTACCCCGGCTGCTACGGCGCGCCTGCTCACGGCCAACCTCACCACAATGATGTTTCTCTCTGCCATCATCGGCGCCGTCTGCAGCTTCTTCGGCATCTATTTGGCGTGGGCCATAGATCTTCCCGCGGGCGCGACCATCGTGCTCACGCTCACGATCCTCTTCCTCATTGTCTGGGTCCTGCATCCCTTCTTGCGCTCTCGCCGCACACCCGGCCACTCTTCTCCTCGCGTGCCAGCCGACGCTTCCGAGAACTCCCCACGAAAGGAAACCATCGAATCATGAAACCCTTGTGCCGTACCGCTCTTGCCCTAGGCACCGCCGGGTTCCTCAGCGTGGGAACCCTCACCGGTGTGGCTCTACCCTCTTCCGTTATGGCCACCGCGCATGCCGCAGAGGCCTGCAGCGCCGAGGACTTTATCCGCATTACCGAAGGTCACCAAGACATGGCGTTAAAGGATGAAAGCGGGGATATCAGCTTTGTGGTCAAAGATGACCACGCACGCAAGGAATACCAGTCGGAAGAATTCGCGGTCGAGGTAGCGGAGAAGAACAAGCAGCCAATTTCAGCTCTCAATATCCCTTCCCTGCCCGAGGAAGGATGGGTGCTGCCGCAAACCCAGATTGAGGATGTTCCGTGGCTAGGTTTTAATACTCAGGAACTCTCCGAGGACTACCTCGGGTCCAAGCAGACCGCGACGCTCAGCATGGCCATCGCATCTGGCCCCGAGGATGGCCGCATTGTAGCTTTCCAGAATGAGGGCATCGGCGAGCTCAAGGTGCGGATGGATACCGAGGACGGGACCGCCTGGGATTATCCCGGCAAGTCCCACGCCCACCCTGCCTTCGCTTTTACCAAGCCAGGCACCTACGCCGTGAGCTTTACTTTTGCGCTTCCCGATGGCTCCCGCCACCACTTGCATGCCGGATTCCTCGTCGGCGATGACGCGGATGCAGCGGAGCTATGCGGTGTCGACTATGACGAATCCGACGATGCCGAGGGAAGCGTCCCTTCGGGCGGAACCTCCCGCCCAGAACAGCTGGCCAAGGATATTAAAGGCGTAGATAAGGCTATCGCGGGCCTAGATAAGGAGCTGGAAAATACCCTGAAGGAAGGCCAAAAATTCCTCGAGGGCGATAAAAAGAAAGACAAGGGCGCCAAGGATAAATCCGACGATAAGCCAACTAAGCAGGGCCAGTCCGGAGGATCCGGTGGCTCTGGTAAAAAGGCTGCAGAGAAAAACTTTGGTTCGAAGCAGGGCTCCAACCAAGGCTCCAAGTCTGGGTCCAACTCTGGATCCAATAAGGCCTCCGCCCACGGTTCTGGGGCCGGCTCTGGTGCTGCGTCGCGCAAATCGGGTGGGGGCTCGTCGAAGGGAGCATCGGCAAGCAGCGGCTCTCGCAGCGGTTCTAAGGCTGCACAATCCAAATCCGGCGGAAGTTCTGGCCAGAAATCCGCGGGCAAGTCCACCCCGAAATCCAAGAGCAGCAAGGCTAAGGACAGCAAATCTAAGGGCTCTAAATCTGAGCACCGAAGCACGGCGCCGGTGCCCAACGCGTCTGCGGGTGGCAAGGACCACAACAATGAAGCGCTTGCCGGTGCCGCCTACACCGCCTCACTGACCAAGAGCAGCTTTTGGGCGGGCATCTTGGCAGGGCTCGGCGCATTCGCGCTGGTGCTAGGAATTGGTCTTTTGGTCTATGTCCAATTCTTCCGCAAGAAGAAGCTAGCCGGCGAACAACCTGAGCAGCCAGAACAGCCAGTGCCGCCGCAGGCCGATGATGCCACGACGCAGATCCCGCGCATCGACTAGAAGCCTGAAAAGTACCGTCTAGGGCTACACGCGTGTCTTGGTGGAAAGGAAGTCCCACAAAACATTCGGGGTATCCGGCTGCCAAAACCACGTGTGTTCAGCAGGCACCTTGATCAATTCCACGTCCTTCTGGCAATCGTTGAAGTTCAGGCGCTCGGCCCCTCCAATATCCGCCTGGGATTGAAAGGTCATATCGCAGCGATTGCGGTTGAGATACCCTCCCAAGACGGTACGCACGGGAAGGTAACCAGCTTCGTGCCGGTCCCCGCCTTCATAGGTCATCATCTGATCGTGGGTGCCGTGCATGATGAGTGTATGCATTGGCGCATCGCCGCAATTGGTTTCAACGGGGTTATAAAAAGCTCCAGAGACCATGGCAACCGCAGCAAATGTATCTTGAGCGTGACAGCCTAATACCGAGGTAAAACCTCCACCATTGGACATTCCCATGGCGTAGACGCGGTTGCGATCCACGTGATAGTCCGCATCCACCGCATCCAAGATGCGCTTGATGAAGCGGATATCTTCGCCGTCATGGGTTTTGGCATATGGAGCTGCTTCCCAAGCGCGTTCGTAGCCCTCCGGGTAAATGATGATGGCCTCATCGGTGGCTGACGTATTGCCCATCCGTGCGTAACTAGAGAAATTTTCCGGGGAATCTCCCCAACCGCCAAATCCAAAAAGCACCGGGGATGGTTTTTCGGGCGAGTAATTATCGGGGATACGCACGAGGTAGCGGCGCTGTTTTCCTTCGTGTTCCATCTCGAGCGATTCCATAGTTCCCGGTGCAATGGCCGGATCAGGATTAATGCTGGGATCAGCAGAAGGCACAGGTGGAGTCGGCTCGGGATTACCCGAAACTGGTGGCTCACCGTCAGTAGACGGGTGCGCCTCAGCATCGCGAGGCGTCGATTCAGTGACGCCTTCTGGAAGCAAATGCGAGCCATCTGGTTCTGGAATCACGGGCTCGCCGGAGTGGTGGTCTTGTTCTGGCACAGGCGCCGGGTGCGTCGGTTCTACCGGTGATCCGGCACCTTCTTGTTCCTGCGCCATTGCCGGCACGCTTAAAGCTGCGCCTATCACTAGCAGTGAGGTCAAGAGATAGGTGAATCGAAGAAAAACTTTAGTCACAATAGCCACTTTTGTAACAATAGTTACATCGGTTGTGCCAGCAGGTGCCCACACGCTTGGCGGAGGGTAATTTCTACCAACTTTTAACGAGGCACTAAGCTAGATCCCCATGCACGAAGACAGACCAAGCACCGCCCCCGATTTCTTGCTCTCCCGAGCAACGGGGTCTGTCCGTACCCAAGGTGCGCGGGACACCTTTAGCAGTGCCGAGGCCGCGGTTGACGCCTTGCGCCGAGGCGAGGCCGAGATGGTCGTAGGTGCCATCCCCTTTGATTCCGATACTCCCGCCGCGCTGACCGTTCCAGAATCAATCATCCGAGAAGACGGCCCGCTAGAACCACATGCGTTCTACCACAATCAGACCCTCAATTCCCGCGTCGTGGGCTTTGACCCAGAGCCAGAAGAACACCTGCGCCGCGTTGAAGCGGCCATCGGCACCATCGAAACCTCGAAGCTAGAAAAGGTGGTTTTAGCCCGCGCGGTCGATATCGAATTTGCTTCCCCCATCGATCCCCGGCGGGTGGCCGCGCGCCTAATCGATCTCTCCGTCAACCGCGATGGCTTCATTGCGGATCTCTCCCCTGCAGGCCGCCCAGGGGCCATGCTGGTCGGTTCTTCGCCAGAGGTGCTGATCAAGCGCCAAGGCTCGACCGTGTCTGCATTCCCGCTCGCCGGCTCCACCCCGCGCCGAGCCAATAAAGCGGCAGACCACATTGCCAGCCAAGACCTCTTGCACTCCGCAAAGGATCTGCTCGAGCACTCCTTTGTGGTAGAGCACCTGCGCAGGGTGCTAGAGCCGCTGTGTAGCAGCCTCAATATCCCCGATACCCCGCAGCTCATACACACCAATGAGATGTGGCACTTGGGCACGCCGGTTACCGGTACCCTGCGGGATAAAGACCTCACCGCCCTGGAATTGGCAGAAGTAGTCCACCCCACCCCCGCAATCTGTGGCACGCCGACGGAAGCTGCGCAGGCGCTTATTGAGACCGCCGAGACCGACCGCGGCTTCTATGCCGGCACCGTCGGCTGGTGTGATAGCTCCGGTGACGGTGAATACATGGTAGCTATCCGTTGCGCAGAGGTTGCTGGCGATGGCCTCTCCGCCCGCGCCTGGGCCGGCGGCGGCGTGGTCGGTGCCTCCAATGCCCAGGCGGAGCTGGAAGAAACCACCGCCAAGCTCCAGACGATCTTACGGGCGCTGAGCCTTTAAACGGTGCGGATTAGTACCGCTTTGCCACGAGAACCACGTCGCTGGTGTGGTGAGCGCCTGCGCCGCTAGTTACATGGCGCGGCGATCGCCGCAAGGTCTGCACCGTCAATTCGGTCAGGTTTTCCGCCAGCCATTCCGGCATGGCGATCTCTTCTGACTCCATATCATGGTGAACATAGAGCAAGGTTCCGTCCGTGGCGACGAGCTTTTCTAACAGTGCTACTTCCCGTGAGTTGGCACGGACACTGCCGTAATGCACGGTGACCAAATCAAATGGGGCGTGGCTGAACTCATCAAAGGTGGCAACCTCCGCGGCTACTCCTCGCGCCCTAGTCCGTGCCACGGCAGTCGGAGCAAAATCGATGCCGAGTACCTGCCAGCCGTGCTCGTGCAGCCACTGGGCATCGGCGCCTTCCCCGCAGCCGATATCGAGCGCGGTACCGCCTGGAAGGTCACTAACATAGTCCACCAGCGTGGCATTCGGACTCCCCGACCACACCTGCACAGCGGAGCGATAGCGCTCCTCCATTTCCTGCGCGCTGGGCGCAGACCCGCGGTGGCCTTGATGCGAATGTTCCGGCACGCCGTTCCCCTTCTAGCAAAACCTCACCAGCGGCAGCTGCTGTGGGATGAATCTACTGCGCCCTAGAGATGATATTGCGCAGAGTACCAACCCCTGGGATCTCAATTTCGATGGTATCGCCCGGCACCATCGGAGCGGTTCCCGCGGGCGAGCCGGTAGTGATGACATCACCAGGCAGCAAAGTATATGCGGCAGAAATCTCTTCCAAGATGCCGCCCATCTTGACGATCATCTGATCCGTATTGGAATCCTGCTTCTGCTCACGGGAACCATCATGGGTCAGGTACGCATTGATCTTCTGATCATCAAGATCCAAGCTATCCAGGTCCGTTTCAATCCACGGGCCCAGCGGGCAGAAGGTATCAATGCCCTTGGCGCGCGCCCACTGACCATCCTTGAACTGGAGGTCACGGGAGGAAACGTCGTTGCAGATGGTATAGCCCAGCACGTGGTCTTTCCAGTTCTCAGCCTTGATATTCTTCGATGGCTTGGAAATAACTACGGCGAGTTCGCCCTCAAATTCCACGTTGGTGGCATAATCGGGAATCTTGATGGCCTCATTCGGGCCGATAACCGCAGTCGAGGGCTTCAGGAAGATGGTTGGCGGCAGCTTATCGGAGGACTTCTTAAATACCTCGGCCACGTGGTCGGCATAGTTGCGCCCGAGCGCCACCACCTTGGTGGGCAAGGTCGGCGCCAAGAGGCGCACCTCACCCAGCTTCCATTCCCGGCCGGTGGGCTCCGGCGGGGTAAATGGAGTGCCGGAGATTTCTTTAGCTACAAGCTCCTCCATCGGGGCGTCTTGTGGCCCGTCGATGATGGCAAAGCAAATTCCTTCTGGGTGTGCAATTCGTCCTAAACGCATAACGGCCATCCTACTAAAAGGGAGCCTTTACATGTGTGCAAAGTTTGCGGTGTTAATTTGCAAAGATTATTTAGTTCCCTGCCAACACCGCATTCACACAAAGGACTTCTTGCGCTTAAGCTTGCAGGCTCGCTGCGATCCGATCCCCTACCTCGACGGTCTTGATTGGGGCATCGCCCCGCTTGGCGATGTCCTCCGCCACCGCCTTTTCAATCTTCTGCGCATTGTCTTCATCACCCAGCTGCCGCAAAAGCATCGCCGCCGACAAGATAGCCGCGGTGGGATCCGCGATGCCTTGTCCGGCAATATCAGGTGCCGAACCGTGCACTGGCTCAAACATGGAAGGGTTCTCGCCCGAGGCATCGATATTGCCCGAAGCAGCCAACCCAATTCCGCCAGTAATAGCGCCTGCTAAGTCCGTTAAGATGTCTCCAAAGAGGTTATCGGTCACGATGACATCGTAACGGGAAGGATCCGTCACCATGTAGATGGTCGCGGCATCGATGTGGTTATAGTCCACCTCCACCTGCGGATATTCCGCCGCAACCTCTTCCACCGTGCGGTGCCACAAGTCGCCGGCGTTGACGAGGACATTGGTCTTGTGCACCAGGGTCAGGTGGTTGCGGCGCTGCGATGCCCGCTCAAAAGCATCGCGCACCACGCGCTCTACCCCGAAGCGGGTATTTTGCGAAACCTCGCTGGCTACCTCGTGCGGCGTTCCTTCCCGCAGCGTGCCACCATTGCCGCAGTACAAGCCCTCGGTGCCTTCACGCACCACAACGAAGTCGATCTCGCCCGGGTTAGCCAGCGGCGAGTGGGCCGTGGGGTACAAGATGGAAGGGCGCAGGTTCACGTGGTGATCGAGTGCAAACCGCATCTTCAATAACAGGCCGCGTTCCAAGACGCCCGGGGGAACCTCACCTGGTGCACCAATGGCACCCAGCAAAATGGCATCGTGCTCGCGCAAGCTGGCCAAGTCTGCGTCCGTTAAAAGCTCGCCATTACGCAGGTAGCGCCGCGCGCCCAAGTCATAATCGGTGGTTTCAATATCGCTGCGCACGGTGCGCAGCACCTTCAGGGCTTCCGCCGTTACTTCCGGCCCAATGCCGTCGCCGCCAATAACCGCTAATTTCATTAGATAGGATTCCTTTCTCACATAGTGGATTAGGGATTAGCCTACCAAAGGAAACCCGCCCATCGCAGCATAATTCTGCGCGATGGGCGGGCACGAGTACGCGGTTAGGCCAATCCGTCCTAACCTGCGCTGAGATTATTCATCCATGTCGAATTGCTGGCACGTAGCGCCAAGGGCGGAGTTGATCTCCTCGATGAGAGAATCTGGCACCTCGGACTCCACGCGCAAGATCAGCACGGCATCGGATTCCTGCTTGCCCTGCGTCAAGGCTGCGGCGATGATGTTGATGCCCGCAGCACCCAGCTTGGTACCCACGGTACCCAGCGCGCCTGGGGCATCGGCATAGCGGAAGAACAGGTTGCGGCCCTCGGCCCGCATATCCACGCCACGACCGTTAATACGGACAAACTTTTCGGTCCCGTCAATACCGATGAGCGCACCGGTAAGCGAGGAGGTCACGCCCTCCGCGCTAATGACCTTGACCTGCAAGGAAGAACGGTGGCCCTTGGATTCTGGGTTGGTGGATACCGAAACCTCGACCCCGCGGCTTTCGGCAATCTTCATCGCGTTGACGAAGGTAACCGGCTCTGAGGTCACGCCGCTAAACAGGCCACGGACGGCGGAAAGGCCCAGCACGTCCACATCCTCAGTGGACAGCTCGCCGCAAGCCTCGATCTCCACGGCGACGGGAGCCTGGTCCAACAGGCGTCCGGCCGTAAGGCCCAGCTTGCGGGCGAGGTCGAGCCAGCCGGCAACCTCTTCTCCCACCGTGCCGCCGGAGACGTTGACCGCATCGGGAACGAACTCGCCGGCCAGAGCCTTGAGCACAGATGCGGCGACATCGGTACCCGCGCGGTCCTGTGCCTCCACGGTGGACGCGCCCAAGTGCGGCGAGACCGTGACCTGCAGCAGCTTAAACAACGGGGAATCCGTGCACGGCTCCGTGGAGTAGACGTCAAAGCCCGCACCGCGGTGGTGGCCGGAGGTAATGGAATCCGCCAAGGCCTGCTCGTCTACGAGGCCGCCGCGGGCGGCGTTGATAAGAATCTGGCCTTCCTTTGCCTTGGCCAGAAGCTCCGCGTTAAACATTCCGGCGGTCTCTGGAGTCTTAGGCAGGTGAATGGTGACAAAATCTGCCTGCGCCATCAGCTCTTCCAGCTCGACCAATTCCACGCCAAGCGCTGCCGCACGCGCCGGATTGGCATAAGGATCGTGGGCAATAATCTTCGTTTCAAAGGCGCTTAACCGCTGGGCAAAAAGCTGACCGATGTGGCCGAAGCCAACGATGCCAATAGTCTTGCCGTAGACCTCGACGCCCTTGAAGGAAGAGCGCTTCCACTCGCCCTCGCGCAGGGACTGATCCGCCGCAGGAATCTGGCGGGCAGTGGCCAAAAGCAGGGCAATCGCCTGCTCGCACGCAGAGTGGATATTGGAGGTGGGAGCGTTGACCACCATGACACCCTTATTGGTGGCGGTGTCAATATCCACGTTATCCAGTCCCACGCCCGCGCGGCCCACAATCTTGAGCTTGGGCGCTGCTTCTAGAACTTCAGCGTCGACCGTGGTGGCAGAGCGAACGAGCAGCGCATCTGCTTCTGGAACCGCCGCAAGCAATTCCTCGCGGTTCGGGCCATCTACCCAGCGCACCTCGACGGAATCCCCCAACGCCGTCACTGTGGATTGGGCCAATTTATCGGCGATAAGAACTACCGGCTTCGACATATCATCCTTCGTTTCAATTCGTTGTGCATTACGCGAAAATCACCGCGTGTGAAGGAAGTGTAGTTCAGTTTGGGGTGCCCTGCCTTATTTTTTCCTTAAATTCTTTCACTTGACCGAATTCCGGGCCCAAAGCAATCAGGGAACCCTCATCCAATCCCGCCACCATGGCCATACTCCGCTTATCTTCCAGCGGATCTGCCGTCGGCATCAGCAATACTGAACCGCCATAGGCCGCGGCCGTAATGACATTGGCTACTGGGCTATCCGCCGTAGCCACAATATTGGGCGCCATCTGGCCATCGCGCCGTGACTGCGCTGGAACGGGCGGTAACTTTTTGTCATCATCCTCCGGTTCGCCCTCATAAGGAATCCAGGCGGGGCGCAACTCAACATAGGGAGTATTATCCAGCCGCGCGATGTCTTTGACCATCTGTTTCGGTGAGGCGACTACCTTGGACTCGTACTGGAATGCCGTAAAATCTCCCAACGCCTCATGCGTGCCTGGGTCCTTGATGACCGTGAAATCACCACTGGATTGAGTCCATGGAATATCACCAATGATGACGAGTCGTTTTACTTCCAAGTCACCTACCAGGTTGAGGATGTCACCGCGCCGCGAAGGATCGTATTCCACGGCCGGCAAGTGCTGGTTAATCGCCAACGTTGCCGCGCGCAATTTGGATTTAGCATCGGGTGCAAAGAGCACCATCGAGTCAGAATCTTCAAAAAAAGTCCGTGCAGCGTCAATGCCGCTAGGATCATCGATGATTTCTAGCTTGCCAGCGAATTTGGGATCGATCAGGCGGTTTTGATTCTCTGACTTGGCGCGCTCAAGCTCAACATCGGACTCGGAGAGATCCGAAAGCCCTCGCTTAACAAGCTTGGGCTCCTGCAAGGCATCGCCGCAGCCGACAAGTACGAGGGAGGCTGCGATAACCGCTGCAGCCGCCCGATACCTCTTAGCGGCCAAATGCATGTGGCCCCTCTTCACCGCCGGCCAGGTTTGCTTCATCGACATCTCGAATGACGGGAATGCCCAAGGTTTCTTCCACCAGGTTCACAAAACGATGGCGACGATCTGCCAAGAATTCCTGAATCTTCGATTCCCTCAGGTTTGCTACATCGAGATCGTGAGATGCCAAGACAGCATCAAATTCCTCGTCTTCCATGATGGACTTGGATTGCACGCGAGGCAGGTAGCGGTTCGGCGCGAACCCATCGAGGACGACCTCTGTGCGCTTGCCCATCGGGGTGTAGTTCATGACCGAATGGGCCAAGACCGAATCCACCCCGTGGCGCTGGCACCAATTCAGTGGGAATACCGGGAAAAACCCGGGCTTCAACTCTTCAAAGGTGTGGCGAGTAAATTCGCTGCCCGTCCGCCAATCCTTCGCGCCGCGGGCCATAAGCAGGGCATAGATTCCGTGCCATACCCCATCGTTTTCATCGACCGAGAGCAGGCGGGATTCCCGGAATCCTGCATCCGCGACCGTCTTGGGAACATCATCGGTGGCCCCGGCAACCCACTCGGTCACCTCATCCACATCGCGGGCGGCGCGCAGCGGCACCGCGGAAGAACCGTAGAGCTCGCCAAAGACGCCACACCAGAACCACTGGTCAATGCGATCCCATGCCTGCTGGCTGGAAAGGGCCCCAGGCCGCTTGGCCAGGCGCGCGATGATGACCGCCAGCGGCACGATCTGTTCCGTATAAGGAACCTGATCGAGGCTTAAAATGCGGCGCTGCGCCAAGAATTCGGCAACCTCGTGGAAGGTAATGCGCAGGTCGTGCGCGGCCGCCTTGTACTCGGACAGGGACAGCTTCAAAATGTCTTCGCGCTGGCCGCCGGCATTGCCCTTCTCCCCTGTGACCAAGAGGGATACTGCGGAGAGGAATTCATTGCGTCCGATGCCATCGAGCGCAGGAGAATCCCGCAGATCCTTTTCCACCTGCTGCCAATCGTTAGCAAGGTGGAAGGTCGGATCTTCGGAAGCAAAGACGGCGGTTAAGAGATCGAAGACATCCATCTGCAGGCCGGCCGAGTTCGCCTGGGCAAAAATAGAACCGATTCCAGAGCGCTCCGTTTCGCGGGATAGCCGGATCATCGGGATGTCATAGCCCGCCAAGGGACGCACGATGCGGTTATTGAACGCTGCAAGCTCGGCGCTGTATTGCTCGTGTGTGGCGGCGAGCTCGAAAAGCATGCTGGTGCCTTCCTCACTGAGCAGCGAGGCCACAGGAATGCACATATTATCCAGGCCATCCTGGCGGCAGGTGATAGCCCCATCAATATCGGGGCCGAAGTGCGAGCAGATCTCGCCGTTCTGGTCGACGGCGAAAATGGCGTCATCGGCAAGCAAGTCCCCACTGACCGCGGCACGGACATCAATGAAAAAGCGGCGGTGGACCTTCTTTTTCCGGAAGTCGGTGGTCTTGACAAAACCCTCGCCGTTAAAGCAGTGATACAGGGAGGTTAGGCGCTGTTGACCGTCCAGAAGAAGCAATCCGGGCTCGACGCCAACCTCGGGCGCACCCGCCAAAACCCGGGGACGGAAACGCATCTTCTCATTGCGGGTATCCAGGGCCATCAGCGCGCCAATGGGATATCCACGCAGGACTGTAACGATAAGTGAGCGGATGCGGTCTTCATCCCAGGCATAGCTGCGCTGGAAATCTGGGAGCTGGATATCGCCCCGGTCAATCCGCGAAAAAAGATCCTTGAGATCATAGCTTGGCGTCGTAAAACCCATAGGGCCAATACTACCCGCAACACCTCCGCGGGACCTCACAGACTTAGGTGTGCGACAATGCTCAGCAAAAGCACAAAAGCGGCCCACGGGGAGTTTTCCGCGGGCCGCAGTGACTTCAGCTAGTGACTAGGCAGTAGCGTCCAGTGGGTTCTTGACCCAGCTCATGAGAACGCGCAGCTTGGTGCCGGTCTTTTCGATCTCGTGCTGCGCAAATTCTTCGCGCATTTCTTCCAGCTCCTTGTTGCCGCCCTCAACGTTGGCGAGCAGGCGCTTGGTAAAGGTTCCATCCTGGATATCGGACAGAACTTCCTTCATGCGCTGCTTGGTATCAGCGTTGATGATGCGTGGGCCGGAGATGTAGCCACCAAACTCAGCGGTATCAGAGACCGAGTAGTTCATGTTGGCAATGCCGCCTTCGAACAACAGGTCCACGATGAGCTTCATCTCGTGCAGGACCTCGAAATAAGCCATCTCTGGCTCGTAGCCGGCCTCGGTGAGGACCTCGAAGCCGTTGCGGATGAGGAACTCGACACCACCGCACAGGACGGCCTGCTCACCAAAGAGGTCGGTGACCGTCTCCGCCTCGAAGGTGGTGGGGATAACGCCCGCGCGGGCGCCACCGATGGCAGCGGCATAGGACAGGGTCAGGTCATGACCCTCGTTCTTCGGGTCCTGTTCGGTGGCGATCAAGCAAGGAACGCCCTTGCCGTCAACGAACTGGCGGCGGACTAGGTGGCCTGGGCCCTTGGGCGCAACCATGCCGACGGTGACGGACGCAGCCGGCTCAATCAGCTTGAAGTGGATATTCAGGCCGTGACCGAACAGCAGTGCATTGCCGTCTTCCAGGTTCGGGGCGATGTGCTCTTCGAAGATCTCCTTCTGGGAGGTATCCGGCGCCAGCAGCATAACGACGTCGGCCCACTTGGATGCCTCCGCGACGGACTTGACCTCGAAGCCAGCCTCCTCTGCCTTGGCTGCGGACTTAGAGCCCTCGCGCAGACCGATAACAACCTCTACGCCGGAATCGCGCAGGTTCTGGGAGTGGGCGTGGCCCTGGGAGCCGTAGCCGATGACCGCTACCTTGCGGCCCTGGATGATCGACAGGTCAGCATCATCGTCGTAGTAGGTATCAATAGCCATTTCAAATCCTCAATTCTTTGGTAGGAAAAGCTGTAATGAAGCGTCCTAACGCAGAGTATATATCACTGCGCGGGACAATGTGTTCACATCGTGAGATTTTATTTACTTTTTGGGAGCCGTAGCCTTCGGGCCGCGCCCCAAGGCTACGTGGCCCGATTGCACGAGTTCGCGAATGCCGAAGGGCTCGAGGACTTCAAGCAGCGCCGCGAGCTTGCCCGGCGTACCGGTAGCTTCCACGACAACCGATTCCTTTGCCACGTCGACCACGCGGGCGCGGAAGATATTCACCGCATCCACCACCTGTGCGCGGTTGGAATTATCGGCCGCTACCTTCACCAGCATGATGGCGCGAGCAACCGTGGAATCTTCCTTGAGTTCCACGACCTTGATGACCGGAATGAGCTTATTGAGCTGCTTCGTTACCTGCTCAATGATCACTTCAGAGGCATCCACGACGATGGTCAGCCGGTTAATTCCCGGGGTTTCCGTGTGCGCGGAGACCAGGGACACCAAGCTGTAGCCACGGCGACTGAACATTCCCACCACGCGGGCGATGATACTTTCTACATCCTCAACTAATACCGATAAGGTATGCCGAGTTACCTCGTTTTGCGTCATGGTTTATGCCTCCTGGATAGTTTCGTCGATCTCAGCCGGGGTCTCCGCGGCGGATTCAGCTTCATCAAAAAGCGGGCGCAGGCCGCGGGCGTACTGGATTTCCTCATTGGAGGCACCGCCACCGATCATCGGCCACACCTGCGCATCTTGGCCGACGATGAAGTCAATGACGACTGGCTTATCGTTAATTGCCTGCGCGCGCTTAATGGCCGGAACGACTTCTTCTTCGCTCGTGACCCGGATGGCTTCACAACCGAGCGCTTCGGCCAAACGGACGAAGTCCGGGGTGAAGGCGTTTTCTTCGCGCAGCTTGGTGTGCGAATAGTGCTGATCATAAAACAGCGTCTGCCACTGCCGGACCATTCCAAGGTTGCCGTTATTAATGACGGCAACCTTAAACGGGAAGCCTTCCAAGGCTGCAGTGGTAAGTTCCTGGTTGGTCATTTGGAAGCAGCCATCACCATCGATGGCCCAGACTTCCTTATCTGGACGCGCTGCCTTTGCACCCAAGGCAGCGGGAACGGCATAGCCCATGGTTCCAGCGCCACCGGAGTTGATCCAGGAACGCGGGTGTTCAAAGTCCAAGAACTGCGCGGACCACATCTGGTGCTGGCCCACGCCCGCACAGTAGATAGCTTCCGGCCCCACGGTTTCACTGAGCTTTTCCAAGACGAATTGTGGATTCAGCAGGCCATCATCGGTGGGCTCATAACCGCGTGGGAAACGCTCTTGCATGCCGCGCAGGTAATCGTGCCACTGTTTCACCTCGGTGGCTGGCTGCACATCCTTCTTGCGGTACTCCTTGCTAAGCGCGGTCAAGCACTTCTTGGCATCGCCGACGATGGGAACTGTAACTTCCCGGATCTTGCCAATCTCAGCTGGGTCAATATCGGCGTGGATGACCTTCGCATTTGGCGCGAATGTTGAGGTATCGCCGGTCACGCGGTCATCGAAGCGGGCGCCGATGGCAATGATGAGGTCAGCACGCTGCATCGCCGCGACGGCCGGAACTGTGCCGTGCATGCCCGGCATCCCCATGTGCAGCGGGTGAGAGTCCGGAAAGGTGCCCAGCGCCATCAGGGTGGTAACCACCGGGATATTCGTGAGCTCCGCAAACTCCAGCAGCTCTTGGGAGGCATTAGCTTTAACGACTCCGCCGCCGACATAGAGCACGGGCTTTTCCGCATGCGACATCAATTCCACGGCCTGAGCTACCTGCCGGTGGTGTGGCTTGGTGACTGGCTTATATCCTTGCAGGTCAAGCGTTTCCGGAAAGCGATAATCCAAAAAGCCGTTTTGCACGTCCTTAGGGATATCCACGAGCACCGGACCGGGGCGGCCAGTGGAGGCCAAGTGGAAGGCAGCCGAAATAGCAGAAGGGATCTCTGAGGGATCCGTCACAATGTAATTGTGCTTGGTAATCGGCATGGTGACACCGCGGATATCGGCCTCTTGGAAGGCATCGGTACCCAAAAGGTTACTGCCCACCTGGCCGGTGATGGCGACGATGGGAACGGAGTCCAAGTTGGCATCGGCAAGCGCCGTAACCAAGTTGGTCGCACCGGGACCGGAGGTAGCGATGCACACACCCACCTTTCCGGATGCCTGCGCATAGCCCTCGGCGGCGTGGCCGGCGCCTTGTTCATGGCGGGTTAGCACGTGGCGAAGCTTGGTTGAACCATGCAGTGCATCGTAGAGCGGAAGCACGGCACCGCCTGGAATACCGAATACGAGATCGGTGCCCAGATCTTCCAGCGTGCGGACAATTGCATGAGCCCCACTCATTCGCTCCGCTGACGCAGCTGTCTTTGCAGCGGCCGCGGAAGCAGGCGTGGGCGAGGATGTCGTTACCACGGTGTATGTGCTCCTTGGGTTGGTCTGTCATGGAAACTGATCATCGAAAACGCCCTAGTTACAACTAAAGCCCCCGCGGGCCGGTGGTCTGCGGGGGCGAAAGCGTCGACGTTCAGGAAACGTCGCGGTCACCGCCGCGCTCGTACCACCTGAAGTCGAATCATGATCATATTTCCAACTATATACCGATAGAATTATATCTGGAAGCCGTTACCCCCTTTTGGGAAAAGTTTCTCATATGATGAAACGCGGCGAAAAAATGGTTCGCTTCCCCACCACATGGTCAATTAGGCTGGCTGACTATGACCCCACCAGCACAGGACAAACAACCTCGTCAGTCCACCACCCAGGCAGAGGTCTTCACCCCTTCCCGCGACCACATCTTGGGCATCTTAATTTTGTCCACGATCGCCTTATTAAGCATTGGCTGGGCGCCCAAATACCTGGGGTGGCTGCTGATTATCCCCGTAATCGGCCTCTGGTGGGTCATCAAGGCCCGCACGCGGATCTCTGAGAAAGGCATTTCCATTTCTTATGCGTTCCGGAAAAACGTTTCCATCGCATGGGATGATTTCGCCGGGATTGGCTTCCAGCGCGCCCGGGCCTTCGCGCAGACTAAAAATGGTGCGAAACACAACCTGCCTGGCGTAACCTTCAACTCACTGCCCCGCTTGGCACAAGCATCCCGCGGGCGCATTCCCGATGCCCTCACCCAGGGCCGCGAGGCAGCCGACGACAAGGTCGTCATCGTGCACCGCGACGGGCAGCAGATCCTCTTAAGCAAAGAGGAATATGCTGCATACCTAGAAAAGCACCCCGAACTTAAAGATTCGGCAGAAAACTAAATCTACTTTCTCCCCCATTTGACCAATCCATAAGGAATAGTGACTTAATCCATGTTCCCACTGCGCTCTAAAGTAACTACCGTCGGACGCCAAGCCTCCGGTGCGCGTGCCTTGTGGCGCGCTACTGGCACCAAGGAAAACGACTTTGGCAAGCCCATTGTCGCCATCGCCAACTCTTATACGCAGTTCGTCCCCGGCCACGTGCACCTGAAAAACGTCGGGGATATCGTCGCCGATGCCGTCCGCGAAGCCGGTGGCGTACCCAAGGAGTTCAATACCATTGCCGTGGATGACGGCATTGCCATGGGGCATAGCGGCATGCTGTACTCATTGCCTTCGCGCGAGATCATCTCCGATTCCATCGAGTACATGGCCAATGCGCATACTGCCGATGCCCTCGTCTGCATCTCCAACTGCGATAAGATCACCCCGGGCATGCTCAATGCCGCGATGCGCTTGAATATCCCCACGATCTTCGTTTCGGGCGGGCCGATGGAGGCCGGCAAGGCCGTCGTGGTCGATGGCGTTGCCCATGCACCGACTGACCTGATTACCGCTATCACCGCATCCGCGAATGATAGCGTTTCCGATGCTGGCTTGGCCCAGGTGGAAGAATCCGCCTGCCCCACCTGCGGTTCCTGCTCCGGTATGTTTACCGCTAACTCCATGAACTGCTTGACCGAGGCACTCGGTTTGGCGCTTCCTGGCAACGGCACCACGTTGGCCACCCACAGTGCTCGCCGCGATCTCTTTGAAAAGGCCGGTTCCACCATCGTCGATATGTGCCGCCGCTACTACGGCGAGGAAGACGAGTCCGTCCTGCCGCGCAATATCGCGACCAAGGAAGCCTTTAGCAATGCCATGGCCCTCGATATGGCCATGGGCGGATCTACCAACACCATCCTGCACACCCTTGCCGCAGCGCAGGAGGGCGAAGTGGACTTCACGCTGGATGATATTAATGACATTTCCTACCGCGTCCCCTGCCTGTCCAAGGTCGCGCCCAACGGCACCTACCACATCGAGGATGTACACCGCGCCGGCGGCATTCCGGCTATCTTGGGCGAGCTGCGCCGCGCGGGCCACCTCAACCTCAAGGTACACACCGCCCTTTATGACAATGCGGAGCAGTGGCTCGATGATTGGGATATCCGCAATCCTCGCGTAACCGATCAGGCCCGCGAGCTCTACTACGCCGCTCCAGGCGGCGTGCGCACCACGGAGCCGTTCTCCCAGTCCAACCGGTGGGATGAACTGGATACGGACGCGGTCAATGGCTGCATTCACGATGCTGACCACGCCTTTTCTTCCGACGGTGGACTGGTGGTCCTGCGCGGCAACTTGGCGCCGGACGGGGCCATCGTCAAGGCGGCCGGCGTGGAAGAAGAGCTGTGGACCTTCTCTGGCCCAGCCCGCGTGGTGGAGTCCCAAGAGCAGGCCGTATCCATCATCTTGAATAGAGAGGTCCAGCCCGGCGATGTCGTCGTCATTCGCTACGAGGGTCCGTCCGGTGGCCCCGGCATGCAGGAAATGCTGCACCCGACGTCCTTCCTCAAGGGTGCCGGCTTGGGCAAGGCCTGCGCCTTGATTACCGATGGCCGCTTCTCCGGCGGCACCTCCGGGCTTTCCATTGGCCACATTTCTCCTGAGGCCGCCCACCAGGGACTCATCGGGCTCATTGAGAACGGCGATACCATTTCCATCAATATCCACGAGCGCGAGCTCACGCTCGACGTGGACGATGATGTTCTGGAGCGCCGCCGTGCCGCGCAAGAACAACGCGAAAAGCCATGGACGCCTGTCGACCGCAACCGCCCCATTACCAAGGCGCTGCGCGCCTATGCCGCAATGGCGACCTCCGCAGACCGCGGCGCGGTGCGCGTGGTAGACGGCTACGTGAACTAACGCGCCATCTCTTGAATGGCCGCGAGGTGGGCATCGAATGCTGACTTGCCAGTAGCAGTCAGCATGACCCACACGGTGTCCTTATCGCGGGAAGACCCGTACTCGCGAAACCGGCTGATATAGCCTTCCTTTTCTAGGGCGGTTAATTGTTTGGATAAGGTGGCGGCCGATTGGTCTACTTCTTCCCGCAGCGCCGCGAAGCGCATCTCGCGGCGCACCTGTCCCTCCACCGCACCCCGCGCGTTCAAAACTGCGCAAATTTTGAAGCGATTGAGCGGATAGATAACCGGGTCAATATCACTGAGCACTGCGGCCCTCTCCTTGTCGCGCTGCAACGTCCAAGGCACGAGATTGCAGCACCCAGACCATTGCCGCTGCCCACAAGACCACGAAGATAACCAATGCCCACGTGTGCTCACGCAGCATGTTCGTAACAAACATCGGGACAAGTATTACTGCCATCCCCGCGTAGTATTTCTTATCAGCCTTGGGCTGGGTATACGGATCCTGGCGATAGCTGGTCCGCACCTTATTTTGGTAATGAAGCAGCGCCCACACCAAGAGTCCTATAAGAACAAAGTAGAAAATGAGAAACGCGACGGGGTGCATCACCTCCGCGAATACGGTCATTCCCACATAGAACGCTGCCAATGCAATCACTAGGAGGATATTTTGCACCAGCCGCTTACGCTCAGCCCCTTGATCCTGCAGGCTGTCATTAAACTCGAGCGACTTCTTTAGCTCATCTTCCATCTTTTCTGCCACCATCTCAAAATCCAGCTTTGCTTACTTTCCTTTATGGCAATCCTTTCACTTTCCATAGTGGAAAGCAAGGGTACAAAGAAAATCCCCACCGCATTGACTGCGGCGGGGATCCACTCACGCGGTAGCGAATAACAGGCTAAGCAATGGGGTTTACGGCCGCACCGAAGAACCACACGGCGACCAGGATGGCGATGCCAACCACCACAAAGACCCACGACGTGCCCAGCGGGCGCCGCGCCCAAGAGCGGCCAAAGTCCAAGGAAATGAAACCAGGACCGGTAAATTGCAGGCCAATCGCGATAACGAAAAGTACCAGGGACAGCCATACCGAGTCCGGCCAGTCAAAGACTTGGAGACCGGCGCCTGATTCCGCCAGCTCGTGCAAGGCGGTGAAACCGGTAACGAACAAGCCAAGCATTGCTGCCACCGGGCTAATCAGACCCAACAGGAGGAACGCGCCGGCAATCAGCTGCACGGTCGGCACCGCAAGGGCAAATGAATTGGCCCAAGCGTACTCAGAGTAGTCGCCTTCTAGCCCGGAGACACCCGCGCCATCGCCCAGCGAGAAGAAGGTGGATACTCCGGCAATAATGAGGTAAGCACTCATAGCCAAGCGGACGAAGAAGAGGCCGAAGTCGATGGTGCCGCGGCGTCCATAGCGCTTATAGCCCTCCTTGTCCTCCTGCTCCTGCTGTAGCTTGCGCTCTTGTTCCGCCTGCTCCTCTGGGGTCAGGCCGGCATCTTCAGCAGCAAAGCCTTCGGCCTGCGCCGCCGCCGAGGGATCCAATACCCCGGTATCCTCACCGGTAGATTGCTTACCCCCTTGCTGTCCAGCCTCATTAGCTGCGGTATTAGGCATAACTTCCGTCTCCGCTGCCTCTTGTTTGCGTGGTCGAATTTCTTGCGGCTCGGCGCGCCCTGCGCGCGCGAAGACATCGGGGTTATCCCGTTGCACAGAATCGTAGGCTGGGACGTTGAGATCCTCATCTAAAGGATTAGCTTTATCCGGTTGCTGCTTATCGCTCATATGACCAATTTAAGACACTTGCCTGCAGTTTTGCGGTACCGTTAACGGCGCGCCGCAATTGTTCCCCGCACCTCCCTTCCCCTGGCTTGCAACTTGTTGTAACATCAACAATGTCATGTAGTTGCCATATAAACATTAATTACCGGCGGGACACTTCCCCGTCTCAATAATCCACCAGAATTGGGAGTGAATCGATGACTTCACACGACACCGATTGGGTAGGAGATGCCCGCAATGCTTCGCCAGACGGCGAATTTATTCGCGATACCACCTATATCGAAGATCGTATTTCACCTGAGGTATCTGAGGTAACCGCACAAGACGATGGCACCTTTTATTGGCCGATGAAGGCTGGCCGCTACCGCTTGGTTGCCGCCCGCGCATGCCCGTGGGCCCACCGCGCGGTCATCGCCCGCCGCTTATTGGGTTTAGAAGATTCCATTTCCCTAGCCCTCGCCGGCCCCGTACACGATGCGCGGTCCTGGACATTCGACTTAGATGAGGGCGAAGTGGACCCGGTTTTGGGCTACAAGCGCCTGCAGGAAGCCTACTTCGAGCGCTTCCCAGACTATCCCCGCGGTATTACCGTACCCGCCCTGGTAGAAGAATCGACTGGCCGCGTGGTCACCAATGATTACCCATCTATGGTGCGCGATTTTATTGAGCAGTGGACGGACTTCCAAGCAGAAGGCGCCCCCGATCTCTTCCCGGAGCAGCACCGCGAGGAGATGGAAGAGCTCAATGAGTACATCTTCCATGGCATCAATAATGGCGTGTACCGCTGCGGTTTTGCCGGTTCGCAAGAAGCCTACGAAGAGGCTTATGACCAGCTGTGGGAGGCGCTCGATTGGGCCGAGGAGCGCCTGGGCACGCAGCGCTATATGGTTGGCGATCACATTACCGAAACCGATATCCGCCTATTTGCCACCCTGGTGCGCTTCGACCCCGTGTATTATTCGCATTTCAAGTGCTCGTGCCACAAGATCCAGGAACTGCCCAACCTGCGCGGCTACCTGCAAGAACTTTTCCAGTTGCCAGGTTTTGGTGATACCACCGATTTCACCGAAATCAAGCAGCACTACTTTGCCACTCATTCCGAGATCAACCCCACCCGCATCGTTCCGGTGGGGCCGGATATGTCCTGGTTAGCAGAGCCGCACGACCGCGACCGTTTTGGCGGCCAGCCCTTCGCTCCTGGCGTGCAACTGCCAGGTCCCATCCCCTCCGGTGAGGAAGTAAAGAACCCAGAAGACTTCCAACTTAAGCTCTTCCCAGCGCCGCAGCCGCGTTAATCACCGACCGCGTCAGATCGCTTAAGACCTCGGATTCTAGGCGCCAGCGCTGCCAGTAGAGGTCGATGTCGAGCTGGTGGTCATCGAGAAGCAACAGCTCTTGCGATTCCACCAGCGGCTGGGCCTGGGCCTGCGGCAATAGCCCCCACCCCAGGCCCACGCGCACGGCCTCCAGGTAGCCTTCCGAAGAGGGAATTTGCGAAACCCGGGCGCGCACAACATGGGAGTCAATAAAGCGATCCCGCATAGCATCATCAAGCACCTGGTCATTGGGGCCATAGCCCACCAGCGGCATCGTCTCCCAGGTCAGTTGGCCCGCGTGGAAGCGCTCCGCGATGTGCGGGGCGGCGACGGCGAAATAGCGCATGGTTCCCAAAAACGTGGAATCGCACCCGGATACCGGCGAATGTTCCCTCGTCACGGCGCCTAGAACATCGCCGCGCCGCAACATCGCCAGGGTGCGTGCCTCATCCTCAATGCGGATGCGCAGTGCAACGTCACCCCGCTGCGCGGTATCGCTTAATACCTGCGTAAACCACGGGGCCAGCGAATCGGAGTTGATGGCCACCGACAGGGGCACGCGCGCTAGGCGCTGGCCTAACCGCGCATCGGTTTCTGCCTGCACCAACGCCATACGCCGGGCCGCTTGCACCAAGATCTCCCCGGCCTCCGTCGCCCCCACCGGGTTCGCCCGCCGCACCAGCACGCGACCGGTACTCGCCTCCAAGGCCTTGATGCGCTGGCTCACCGCAGACGGAGAAATTCCCAGGACCGAAGCGGCAACCTCAAAGCTTCCTTCTTCCACGATGGCCAGCAAGGTTTCCAAATGTACGGGGTTCATGAAGCTATTCTAAACCATATGAAGATGGATTAACTGGACTAATTTAAGGCTTGGATTCACACTAGAGGCATGTCCATCGTGCTAGCTGGTTTTGTGCTTGGTTTATCGCTCATTGTGGCCGTCGGCCCCCAAAATGCGATGCTGTTGAAATACGGCATCCGCCGCGATCACATCGGGCTCATCATCGTGGTGTGCGCGCTTTCCGATGTCATCCTTATTACCTCCGGCACCGCCGGTGTCGGCTACCTGGTGGAGCGCTTTCCCACTGCACTTGAGGCGCTCAAGTACATCGGCGCAGCCTACCTCGCCTTTTTCACCTTCACCTGCTTCCGCGATGCCTTTAAAACCAAAGGCGAGGCCAACGACGTGGAATCCACTTCCCCCAATTCCACCGAGGAAGTCGCGACCTTCGACGGCGACAGCGACTCCTCGGGTGGAGCCGGCACCGAGCATGGTTCTGTAGCCACCGCTACCACCACCCAACGCCAAGAGATCAAGCGCTCGCCCTCCTGGGTCAAGCCGCTGCTTACCGCGCTGGCACTGACCTGGCTCAATCCTGGCGCCTATGTCGACGTATTGGTCATGCTCGGCGGCATCGCCAACCAGTATGGAGACCCCGGCCGGTGGCTGTTCGCCGGCGGTGCCATCGCCGCCAGCTTTACATGGTTCCCCGTCATTGGCTTTGGCGCTGCCCGCTTCTCCCACGTTCTCTCCCGCCCCGAGGTATGGCGCTGGATCAACGTTGGCATCGGCGTCATCATGATTGGCCTGACCCTCAAGCTCCTCCTGCTGTAATCCCCTAGCCCAGCTCCAGCCCCAAGCGTTAAAAGGGGGCATCGGCAAGCACAAGGTATAGAAAATCCCTCCCCCGGGAAATGAACTGCTCCCCATTAGTTGGACTGAGAAATCAGTTACCGACTAGTAGGGAGTAGTTTTCTTTGAGAGTACGAA